>DATKQQ010000369.1:0-51289 GCA_035532615.1 Hanamia sp. | reverse complement strand
GAGTAATCCGTGGATGATCAAGTTTAGTTCAATTATGTGTAAGAATCTTCTTATGCTGAATGAGAAAAGCCGTGTGAGGTGAGAATCTCAAGCACGGTTTTGTGGAGGGCTTGGGCTGAAATGCCCTTGCCTATCCGACCGAATTAAATATCCTGGATGGCTATATGGAAGGTGAAGAATATCATTATGATGTATTTTCAATGATAAAAGATAAGGGCGTGCAGAGAATTTACAGGTTTATAAAAGAAACTTTGGTCATCTCAGGTGCCCTGAACGAAGCTAACAAATTCCTGGACGAAGAAGTTGATGAATATGAGGATCCCCTCATGCCAGCCTTTGATGGAGTAGCTGACCGGAAGACCCTTCTTTGCGTTCTACTCGTTTATACCCTACAGGAAGTAAATGAACTCCCCATTTTGATAAATAAAATCTGCGGCTTGAATCTTGATCCACCTATGAAAGATTTTGCAAACACAGATTACTATGATGATGAAAATGTAAAATTAATTGCTGCGTTTTACAATAAAGTGCTGGAGATAACAGATGAATTTAAAGAAGAGGTTATAAAGATAAATTTTGATTAAAGAATACCTGGTGACACCCGTCAGGAAGATAGACAACCTGCTGGAAATCCCAAAACAAACAAACCTAATGATATGACTTACTGTGAGTTATTATAAAATTAATGGCTTTGGAGATTCACTTATAACCTTCAATATGGTTTTAACGGCGGGGTTCTTCTATGTAACTTTGTGCCGTAAAAGTCTGGGGAAGTAAGATATCAACTTCAAAATGAGTGCAGACCGTATCATTCAAGGAAGAAATCATAATAATAGCCGCTGGTGTTACCCTCCGCTTCTCCCCGAAAGACCCATTTATTAATTAAACATTAAAAAGGAATTAAAATGAAAAGTATTACAACCCAACCAACTGTGCTGTTGGACAACTATAGACAACAAGACACATTGGTACAAGAAGCCAACGTTAATGAAAATGGCCAAAAAAGAAATTTTACCACCATTGACCTGTGGAACCGTAACCGTAAGGTACGCTCTGCAAGTAGCAAGATAAGGAGATGGTTTCTTAATTAAGGCTTCCTGAAACTGAACAGACCTCCGGCGACAAACCGGGGTTTTTTTATTTTACAGATGTAATGCAGATTCCGCCAGGTTATTCTCCCATAACCGCAGCGCTAAACTTTAATGTCGATCGTTAAGATTCACTTAAAAGGAAGTTCGGTAGTGTTAGGTATGAGTAAGCCCGCGGTAATATAGGATAGTTTTATCGAGCAGGATTTACTAACGGCTATCAAAAGAAGAGTGATAGTCTAGTAATTTATACACCGGATTATTTTGGTCTAAGCTGAAGGCCACACATAAAACTCCTTTTCCTTATCAGGAACATTTAAATTTTTCGAAATTTTAAATTCCTTGTAA
This sequence comes from Hanamia sp., assembly GCA_035532615.1. Lineage (GTDB taxonomy): Bacteria > Bacteroidota > Bacteroidia > Chitinophagales > Chitinophagaceae > Ginsengibacter. Next base: position 49,853 of record DATKQQ010000369.1, on the reverse strand, counting down.
ATGGCCACATCGTTAGTATCCAGATTCTTTAATTGCTCCACAAGGTCATCAGCTTGTTTGCTTTTTATAAAATATTCGAGTATGTATGTATATTTACAATTCTCGTAATAGGGTTCATAAATATTTAATTTGGCGTCTTTTGATAAATTTTTATAAACAGTAAGGTCAGTTGATGGATCACTAATGAATGCAAAAATCTTTCTTTCGTTAGGGCTCGAACCAGTGAGACGCTGCGCCAGTAAGATTGAATATCCGCCAACCATATTTGAGTGAATAAGCTCTTGGGAGACTACGCGCGAGGAACGTTTTTCTTTGGTGAAAATAAATTGAACTTCCTCACTGGCAAAGCGGTGTTGGGCAATATATCTGAAGACACCCTTGCGCTCAGATTGTTGAAGGATAACATCTGCGTCACTTTTTGAGGATCTCGTATATTCTTTCCACCGTTGCGTGAATGATTCAACCGAAAGGATGGTTTCAAATAAGACGAATTGCACTTTTGTATTTGGCGTCATTGTGACAAGGTAAGCTTTATAATTGGCTTTTGTATTCATTCGCTATAATCTACCTCTATAGCACACCAGGCTTATCATAGCCAACGGGATTAAATGAATTAAACCACAATGGTACCTTTTGTATTTATTTTTTTGGATATAGTTTCATCTGTTTCTGCTCTTTTCTCGAGGCCTTTCATTCCCCAGTGAAGAATGACGGGAATTAATAACAACATGAATTTTGAAAATACAGGTAAAACTAATGAGACAAGAAATGAAATCATAAATATCACAGGAATAACGAGGCTTCTGTATAATCCCAGCCTGATCCTGGACGGCGATATTACCCGCGAAAGCATTTGTCTTTTTGGATTACTTACGTATAACCATAGCCAACAATTCATGAACCCGGTAAGACACATATTAAAAGTGTAAACAGCATAAGGAAGTTTAAGGTTTGAATAAGAACTGTATTGCCCGAGGAATCCGGAACTAAACGGGAGTAATACAACAGTAAAAAGAAAAGCCAGGTTGAGCCATAATAAGGTGGTTGTATACTTTACCACGTACCCGAATATCCTGTGATGTACCGACCAATAATGGCCAACAATTCCGAAACTGATGACAAACCCTAGAAAACGAAGGGACATGTGTGAAAGTGATTGCCATAGATTGGCATCACTTGGATTGGGAAAGTCAGGAACCTTAATTTCGATAATTAATAACGTAATGCAAATAGCGCAAACGCCATCAGTAAAAAATGTAAATCTTTCGAGTTGAAAATCCTGCCTTTCTTTATCATGTTTTGGTTCCCTCATAATTTAAATTTTATAAATTTCTTTCCGCCTGGTTCTTAATTGCAATTTCTTTTTTTAAATTTTTGGTGAATATCAGCATATTTTAATTCATAAAATTAAGGAACTATATTAAATTCTTTTTAGTTTGGATGCATCCGTTTTTTTTATTTTAATAAAAGCAATCGTTGCTATGAAAAAACTTACTTTTAATAAAAACTATCCATGAACAAAATTATAGTATTTGCTTGTGTGTTATTCTCAGCATTCAGTACAAAGGCTCAGCAAAAAGTAATTCAATTATACAACGGCACCGCCCCGGGCTCTGAGAACTGGACGTATAATGAACAAGTGTACAAACCTGGAACCAAAGATGCTCTCGTCTATAATGTTTCGCACCCAACACTTACAGTGTATCCGGCTGATCCATCGAAAGCAACCGGTACCGCAGTAATTGTATGTCCCGGCGGAGGTTTTTACATTTTGGCGATAGTTCATGAGGGTACCGATGTGGCACATTGGTTAAATCAAAAAGGAGTAATAGTTTTTATATTAAAATACAGGCTTGGGCATAGCTTAACCGATAATCCGGGTCAGGAGTTAACTGATAATATGGAGAAAAGTGATTTTGTAGAAAAGATTTCACCGATAATTCCTCTTTGCATTGCAGATGGCAGGGTTGCTATACAATATGTGCGCGCACACGCTGCGGAATATGGAATAAACCCAGAAAAGATAGGCATCATGGGTTTCTCAGCCGGCGGCACTGTGGCTGCATCAACGGCTTTTAACTACACTCCTGCAAACCGACCCGATTTTGTTGCCCCGATTTATGCTTTTATTCCGCCTTCAATGCAGGGAACGGTGGCTGCGGATGCACCTCCTTTGTTTGTTGCTGCAGCTACAGATGATAACCTGGGCCTGACTTCGCAAAGTGTTGCGTTGTATTCAAAATGGCTCGCCGCAAAGAAGCTATGTGAAATGCATATTTATGAAAAAGGAGGCCATGGTTTTGGAATGCATAAACAGAATATTCCCACTGATACATGGATAGATAGATTTGGCGACTGGCTTGGATTATTGGGATATATAAAAGCAAAATAAAAAAATAAAGATTTGTATTGATCGTTATTCTGTCTAAAAAATTTATATCCTCCTTATCACCCTGAAAGGCAACATAATTATTGATTTTAGAAGACTGAACACCCCTTCTACCACAATGCCAAGAAGCCTGAAAGGCAACAGGATCAACCATACAATAGGATATAATACCAAAGCCAAAATAGCCAGTGGCCAACAGAAAATAAACAGGAAGATCCAGAAGATAAATGTGATCATTTACTAAAGTTAATCACCCTACAAATACCGGACGAATTAAATACATGAGTGGTTAAATCCCTTTGTGTAGTTTGTGATACGAATAAAATAGACCGTGTTTTTTTAACAATCTTCTAATACTTTAAAATTTAATTTCGAATTCCTGATTTTAAAATTAAAAAAAACAATACACCATGCAAGGAAGATTTACCCTTAAATGGGCCTCCGTGGCCCTTATGCTATTATTTGGAGTTGCAGTGACTGTAAAGGCTCAAAATAAAATTTCTGTAAAAAAAGAATTAAGGTCCGCCTCAATCCCGGAAATGATTAGCGCACATGAATTCATTTTCAAATCCTATACTGCAATTCCTACAAAGGGGAAACCCAGACACCTGGCGGGGCGCTATGATATAAATATTAAAAAGAATTACCTCATTAGTGATTTACCTTATTTCGGAAGGGTGTATGCTCCTTCGCCTTATCCGATAAAGGCGAGTCTTGACTTTAAAAGTTCCCTGTTTACTTACCTGGTTAAATTAGGCAAAAATGGTCGATGGGAAGTAACCATAAAACCTGAAGATAACAGGGAGATTCAGCAATTATTTTTTACAATTTTTGATGATGGTTTCGCTACTCTTAAAGCGAGTTTTTATACAAGGGATGCTATCACATTTCACGGATATATAGAACCTGAAAAAGGAAGCAAAAAATTAAACCTGGGTTAGTCTTCCCCGCCGGCCACCCATTACTTAATTTAAAGCACGCTGTAAAAACTGCAATAGAGCAAACTGTGGCATACCCTTTACCTGCCGGGGTTGGCTTTTTGTGTTCGCTTGTCATCCCAAATCAGCCAACCAACTTATTTGATAAGAAAACGAAATGAAACGAAGCTATCGTAATTGACTGTTTTTATTGGTACTGATATTGTGTAATTTTATTCTAATTAATATAAAAAGTTATGGAACATAAAAAAGAGCTCGACGAGCTAAACAAAAAATCTCTTGGTAAAATTGATGAGTATCTAAAAACAAAAAAGAATTTGGGTAAAGAGCACCATGAAAAACTGAATGAAGCCAAGAATAAATGGCAATCCTCATGGACAGAACTTATGGATGTGTTGATGTATTTGGAAACTCTTGAGATTTGAGTTTTCACTGGCAAATTCTCTTTTGGGCCACTAGTAAGAATACGGAACCATTCACTGGTTTAAAAGCATGGATATTCAAAACCTTCCTCTTTTCATTTCATTTTATTGTGAAGCCATTCGCGCTTATTTTCCAGATTAATTATTGTCTTTTTTTAAGGCTTTCATTTGTTCCGGTTATAGACCTTTGGCCAAAGGTTCTAAAATTTGATCATGTACCGCTAGCATTAACTTTATCCTTTGTTCAAATGGTTTCCATGAGTAAGGTCCGGTCACAAGATTAATAGGTTCGAGATGATTAATGTCTTGATGAAAATCAAGGGATTTTAGAACCATCATTGCATTCCTGGTTTTGTATTTAGTTTCATAAGCATCCAACATTTGATCTAAAGAAAGAAAGGAGGAGAGGAAAGCAATGTCAATAAAATCCTTTAGACGAGTTCCATTCCCCACAATGGCATTCAATTTCATAGCTGAAATATCCTGGATACTTGCCACACGAATGCCGTCTATCGTTTTTAAATTTTTTACCAGAGGATAAGCATGTGTGATCAAATCAACCTGGACTCTATTGATTTCCCCCTTGATAGTATTGTTATCCAGATAATTTAGTTGCATTCCTCTTTTTTCTTCCAGGTATTCCAGAAGTTTTTTTTCATCGAAGGAAGTCACCGAAAATAAATCAATATCAATACTTGTTCTATGGCCAATGAGCAAAGACAAAGCAGTACCACCCACAAGAAAAAAATCACTGAGATGTTTGTCCTGCATCAATTTTCTCAGGAGATCCAGTGTGCCTGGTTCAATTGTTTCTTTTCGTAACATTTCATTTCAGGTAAAGGAATTTTAAAAATAATGCTTACGAAATGCATGTCTTTATCATTCAAATAAGGAAGTTGTTTTATGGAATTTCTCATTCCAGTTATTCCGTATATATTTAATGCAGCATACCAATCATTCCGCCAACCTCTTTCTACTACTCTTTGCACAACAATATTGCGCATTTGATTATAATTAAAATGGGAAAGATCGTACTCCCACAAAAGAGAAGGATTAATAGTCGAGTCTAAATGCTCTTTATAATTTTCAAAATAAATAATATCCATTTTTTTCAATTACTGACCTATTAAATTGAAGTTACAAATTTAGCTTTATATTTCGGGGTTTTAATGTTTTGACAAATTGTACAAAGTTTGTAAATCAAAAAAAACCTGGAAGTTTCTTCGTTAACTATAATCCTCTCTTATTTCTTCAAAACCTCTTCAAACAATTTATAAATCCTTTTGTATTCATCTGTCCAACTTGATGGATCTTCAAAGTCATGATTTTCCATTGGGTAGGGAGCCAACTCCCAATTGTCCTTTCCTAACTCAATTAACCGTTCCGTAACTTTTACGATATCCTGGAAATGTACATTCTGATCTACCATGCCATGGCACATTAATAAATGCCCTTTTAATCCATCTACAAAATAAATAGGCGAGCTTCTTTTGTAGGCAAGACTGTCTTCATAAGGCTTATTCAGGATTTCAGATGTGTATCCATTATTATAATTGGCCCAGTCTGAAACGGAACGCTGTCCGGAACCTGCGGCAAAGACATCAGGAGTAGTGAACATAGCCATCAACGTAATAAAGCCACCATAAGAGCCACCATAGATGCCAATTCTTTTTGGATCTACGCCATAAGTTTTTACGAGATAATTCGCAGCATCTACATTATCCGTTAAATCTTTTCCACCCATATGGCGATAAATTGCGGTGCGCCAATCACGGCCATAACCAGCGCTTCCGCGATAATCAACATCCATCACATAATAGCCATGATCGGCCAGCAAATTGTTAAACATCATTTCCCTGAAATAATAATCACTCCACCATTTATCAATGTTTTGCAAATAACCGGCGCCATGCACAAAAATTACTGCGGGTTTATGAATATCAGGATGAGTAGGTTTGTAAACCCTTCCATGAACTAACGCTCCATCCCTTGCTGCAAAAGTGAAGATCTCAGGATCACGCCACGGATACGATTTAAATTCTGCACTTTCCGCTTTACGGGTTATTTGTTCAGGCTTTGCTCCTGCCCTGTTTTCCTGTAAATATAATTCCCAGGGTTTGTTGGTATAAGAATACAAAATGGCAATTGTTTTTTCATCCGGCGATATGGTTACTTCATTCCCACCGGTCATGGTAGTAATTCTTTCTATGGTATTATCGGTAATGCGTAAACGATAAAATTGATGCTGCGCCGGCTCTATTTCATTGGTAGTAATATAAAAATATTTTTTATCACTGGAAAGTTGCTCGTCTAAAACTTCATACTTTCCTGAAGTATAGTTTTTCTTTTTTCCGGTGATCACGTTCACTGAATACAAATGAGAAAAACCAGTCACTTCAGATTGATACCAATAATCATTTTCGTTGATCCATCCGGTATTCCAGATACCGGGGCCGCCTATCCATGCGCTGTCGTGCTGGCGGTCTAATAATTTTAATTTTTTGGTAGCCGTATCCCAAAGCATGAGCCAGCGGTCTTTATGATCCTGCGCACGAATATCCAACACAAGATTCGTTCCTTCGGGCGACCATTTTGCAGAAGCAAAATATGCACTTCGTAATGCGTTTTCTTTTTTCCTCCTGGCGAGTTCTGTTGGATAATCTTTCATGAATTCTGGTATATCCCTGATCCCTTCTATAGGATCGGTTTTTACTTCAAACACGCTATCCATCTTCCTGTCGTAAATAAAGAATTGATAAGTTCCTTCAGGTTCTCCTACTTTTTGACGCCCGGGAATTTCAGTTGTGTAACCAGATTCTGTTATGTAATGGGGAACAATCGTTGACTTTCTTTTTCCAGGCGATTGATATAATTGATAACTAATAAATCTTCCATCGGGACTTATGGAAAGCTCTCTTATGCTTTTATCGCCAATATTAATTTTCTTAAATTCTTTTATTGAGTGGATGCTGTCATAGACTTTGGTAAGATCCTCTTTATCTTTTCTTTTCTTTAAAACCTGCATGTATTGTATTTGCTCTTGCGATAACCATTGATCTTCAGGAGAAAGTTTTTCTTCTTTCTTTTTATCATCTTCATTTATAAAATTGGTGAGCTGCCTTGTTTCTCCGGTGGTAATATTCCAGGAAAATAAATTTTGATCCCGGTTATATACAATTTCTTTGCCACCAAACGAAAATTGAGGATTGTATTCTGTTTCCTCAGTTTCAGTTACGGGAAGTGTTTTATCTGATTTTACTTCCTTATAAAAAATGTCCCCGTTTTTTTCATAGACATAGGCGGTTCTGTTTACATTATACACGATATCATCGGCCCTTACTACATTTTGTTTTTGTTTTACGGTAGCTTTTACCGGAACTTTATTTTTTTTGGTAATGTAGTATAACGAATCTGACGGTGCATTATCTGGATTCCAATCAAAAAAAAGTTTGCTTCCATCCGCATTCCAGAAAGGGCTTGATGGTGAAGTGCCGATCCACTTTGGGTCACTCATTATTTTTTGAATAGTAAGGGAATCTTGTTTAGACTGGCAAAAAGAAATTGACGGCAAGAAGAGGAATAAAAACGTAAAAAACTTTTGCATGGAAAAGATGGATTTGAGATAAAATTTATGTGAGTGAAGGTAAAAAAGGAATTGATTACAGTAAACAAATAAATAAGGAAGATTCGTATTTACTCAAATCCTCGTGTATGATTAGGAACACAGGAGGATATTAATGACATTTGCGTTTAAAGAAACACGGTTTATAAATTTTCAATTGAGAATGTTTTTAGATTCCCTTCTTTGAGAAGAGTTTGAAGTTGAAATTTTAACACTGAAAAAAAATGATGATGAAAACTAAAATTCGCTGGGCAATATTAGGAGCCGGAAGAATAGCCAACGCATTCACTAAAGATTTCCCGTTGATGCAGAATGCAGAACTGGTAGCTGTTGCATCGGCTGATAGAGAAAGAGCATCTAATTTTGCAAAGGAGTATCATATTCCAAAGGCATTAAGCCATGATGAATTGTACAATAGTAATGAAATAGATGCAGTGTATATTGCTACCACTCACAACTTTCATTTTGAACAGGCACTAAAATGTTTGGAAAATGGAAAAGCGGTTTTGTGTGAAAAACCAATTACGGTAAATGATGCCGAATTTAAAAAACTGATGACTATATCAAAAGAAAAAAATATTTTTTTGATGGAAGCCATGTGGACTTATTTTTTACCCGCAACAATAAAAGCAAAGCAATGGTTGGATGAAGGAAGGATTGGAAAATTAAAAGTGATCCAGGCAGATTTTGCTTTCCCGCTGGAGAAAATAATGGAAGGCCGTATTTATAATCCTAATCTTGCCGGTGGTTCTTTACTTGATATAGGAGTTTACCCGATATCGCTTGCATATTATTTTTTAAACAAAGTTCCGGAAAAAATTGTGGCATCTGCAGCAATGACTAAAACAGGCGTTGACGAAAGCCTGGGAATGATTTTTCAATATGGCGATGTTTCAGCAACTTTATTTTCTTCCATCATCACCCGCATGACAAATAAGTTGAGAATATTTGGCGAAGACGGCCATATTGAGTTACCAAATTTTTGGAAAGCCGGTTCTGCGAGGTTATTTGATAAAGAATTTAATCTCCAGGAAACTTTTGAAGACAATCGAACTTCACATGGATTTATTTTTGAAATGCAGGATGCCAATGATAGGATAATGGCTGGTAATATTGAAAGTGATATCATTCCTCATTCGAGAAGCAATGATATCCAGGAAACGATGACGGAGATTCGTAAACAAATTGGATTAAAATATCCTTTTGAAAAATTGTAATCTTATTATTTAGCTCACTTTATTGATTAGGGTTCCAATATGATCAATAGCAATCTTTATTTCATCTCCGGATTGTAATGTAAAATCATTACCTGGTACAATGCCGGTCCCTGTCATAATGAAACATCCATTTGGGAAAGAACATTCACGATACACAAAAGAAACTAATTCTTCGGGTGTTCGTTTCATTTGATTAATACCGATATTTCCTTCAAAAATTATTGAATTGTTTCTATTAATTTCCAAATAAATTTTTGTGTCTTTGTCAAGGGGATACTCTGTTATATAAATACATGGGCCTAAAGATGCGCAACCGTCATACGTTTTTGCCTGTGGCAGATACAAAGGATTTTCACCTTCAATGCTGCGGCTGCTCATGTCATTGCCGATTGTGTAACCAATTATTTTTCCGGAAGAAGTAACCACTAAAGTTAATTCGGGCTCGGGCACATCCCACTTAGAATCTTTACGGATATGCACTTTACCATTGTGCCCTACAATTCGATGCGGGGTTGATTTAAAAAATACCTCCGGCCGCGTAGCTTCATAAACTTTCGCATAAAAATCTCCGCCTCCTGCATCTTTGCTTTCCTGTTGTCTTCCCTCCTTGCTGCGCAGGTAAGTAACTCCACAAGCCCAGAGTTCCTGGCTGCCGACCGGCGCTACAATTTCTTCTTTAATAATTTTATTCCCATTTTCAATTGCGTTAGCCGATTGCGTAAGCTTTTCTATTTTTTGAAAAAGATGATCATCATTGATAAACAAGTCCCAATCATCTTTCGACAAATAAAATTTATTTTCTTTGTCAATTACAATTCCGGATTTAGTTTTATAAATTTTCATTTTAGAAAATATTTAGTATCTGTTTCTATTAAACCATTAATGTAAGTCTCTTGTAACCTCGTTTCCAGAGCCACCTTGCAAAATATCGAGGTCAACTCCCAAATTTGCCTGTTGTACATGGTCAATATAAAATTTCACATAACCTCTTTTTGTTACAGGCTGCGGTGTAATCCATGTCTCTTTTCTCTTTTTTAATTCTTCATCACTCACATCAAGATGTAATTTCCTTTTTTCAACATCAAGTTCTATCATATCGCCATCTTTTACCAATGCCAATGTGCCGCCGATAGCCGATTCCGGTGAAACATGCAGTACGACTGTGCCAGCCGCTGTTCCACTCATTCTTCCATCAGAAATCCTGATGATATCTTTAATCCCTTTTAATAATAATTTTTCAGGCAAGTCCACATTCCCAACCTCAGGCATACCCGGATAACCAACAGGGCCAACGCCTTTCAAAACAATCATACAATTTTCATCGATATCCAGGTCGGGATTGTCAATTCGCGCATGATAATCTTCTATACTTTCAAATACTACTGCACGCCCCCGATGCTTCATGAGTTCTTTTGTTGCTGCCGAAGGTTTAATCACAGCTCCCTGCTCACATAAATTTCCTTTCAATATAACAATGCCTGCATGTTCCTGCAATGGATTATCAATGGTTGCAATTACTTCTTCATTATAACAGACCGGATTTAAATTATTATCTCCAATGGATTTCCCATTTACCGTTATAGCATCTGTGTGTAAATATTTTTTTAATTCTTTAATTACAACTGGCAAACCACCTGCATAATAAAAATCTTCCATCAAATATTTTCCGGAAGGTTTCAAATTCACAAGCAAAGGAATTTTGCTTCCCAAATTATCGAAATCTTCAAGTTTAAGATCAACTCCAATTCTTCCGGCTATTGCCAAAAGATGAATAATAAAATTAGTTGAGCCTCCAACAGCCGCATTTACGACAATAGAATTTTCAAAAGCATTTCTTGTAAGAATTTTTGAAAGCTTTAAATCCTCTTTTACCATTTCCACAATTCTTCTTCCGCTTAGTTGTGCTAACACTTTTTTTCTTGAATCAACAGCAGGAATTGCTGCAGCGCCCGGTAATGTTAATCCTAATGCTTCCACCATGCAAGCCATTGTTGATGCGGTTCCCATTGTCATGCAATGGCCGCTGCTTCTTGCAGATCCAATTTCCGCTTCTAATATATCTGCTTCTGTAAATTTTTCTACCAATACTTTTTCTTTTACCATCCAGTTGAAAGAACCGGAACCGATGCATTCACCTTTAAAACGCCCATTCAGCATTGGTCCGCCGGGAACAACAATTGTAGGCAAGTCAACACTGCATGCGCCCATTACAGTTGAAGGAGTGGTTTTATCGCAACCCGTGAGCAACACAATTCCATCAAGCGGATTGGCTCTTATGGTTTCTTCCACATCCATACTTGCTAAATTCCGAAACAGCATAGTAGTTGGTCGCATCAAAGTTTCACCTAATGACATTACCGGGAACTCCAATGGAAAACCGCCTGCTTCCACAACTCCTCTTTTTACTATTTCGGCGAAATCGCGAAGGTGCCCATTACATGGAGTCAGTTCGCTCCATGTATTGCAAATTCCAATTACCGGCTTTCCCTGGAAATAATCATCAGGGTATCCCTGGTTGCGCAACCAGGAACGATGCACAAATCCCATTTTATCAGATTTGCCAAACCAATCTGAGCTTCTTAATTTTTTCACTGTGTTATTTTTTTAATCGCCACTATTTTATTTGAGATTGATATTTCTTTATAAACTTAGCCACATCAATCATTGGCGCTATCCAGATATTTTTTTCGTTCTGTTTCAAAAAATGTAATAATCCACTGTGTGCTGCCAGTGAAACATTAATGTTATGTTCACCGCCCACTCCATGAAAAAGAAAAACAAGTAACGTATGAGTTTTCATTGCTTTTTTTACCAAAGCTATCATTTCATCCGCAGATGCTCCATTCTCCATGTAACAGTCAACATTCATTAAATTGACTTTACTAATTGGCAACATTTCAGGAGTAATACCTCTGGCAGAGACAAATTTATATTTCATATAATCAAGGTATGCCGAATCGTGAATTTTTGTATCACCACATGGATACGCAAATGTTCTTTCATTTTTTCCATCAATAGCTTTTAAAATATTATTCATGGCAAGTATTTCATTATCCATTCTGGTCACATCGTAATTGTTAAGGTCATAATCCGGCTTTACAAAAGACCTTCCCGGAAGGCTTCCATCGCAGGGATGCCAAATAGTGTGATTTCCAAGTTCGTGGCCTTCAGCAGCCGCTTTTCTCCATCCATCTATCTGCGCATTTAACCCGTAAAAATAATCGGAGATGTAAAAGGTTCCTTTCAGGCCCAGAGAATCCAGAGCCGGAATTACGTTGCTTAAATCAATATTCAATCCGTCATCATAAGTAAGCACCACGGCACATTCTTTATGGTTCCAGGTGGTATCTGTTTGCGCATAAGTATTACCGGTAGATAGGAAGATTATAAAAAAAATAGCAAGTATTTTTTTTGTGCTAAAATGGTATTTCATAATTTTTTTGTTTATAATTATTTATTCAGATTTTTTTTTGTAATTCAGATTTTTGCTTGCCCAGGGAATAAAATATTTAAAATTGGGAGCATCGGTATGTCCGCCATCATCCTGGCGCCACGCAAGCTGGCCATCAAGCAAGCCAACATTTACCGGTGGTTTTTTTTCTTTCATATAATCATTGCCCACACCCAAATCTTTTGCGCCTAACAATTTATATACAGTTCCTGCTGCGACTGCTGCCATGTAACTGCCGCGATGGTCGAGCCAGTTCGCATCCCCCTTTTCAGGAATACCATAACTAATAAATACAGGACGTGGCGCACAAAGGGCAATCAATTCATGCGAATCAACTGGTAGATCGCAACCATTCTTGCTTCCAAATTTTGACTTTTCCGCTCCGTATTTAAGAAAGTTACCTGCCATCCAATAAAATTCACCACCGGTAAGGCTTTCCACCGCTTCGCCAAAATTGCGTCGAAGTAATGTAGCGCCTCCTTTACCAGAAGAACCGATAAGACCAACTGCAAAACGAGGTTCAAAAGCCATCGTTACGAGTGCAGCTTTTCCATATCTTGATACACCTTCAATGCCTACTTTTTTTGCATCCACCGATTTGTCTGTTTGCAAATAATCCAATGCACGTGCTGCTCCCCAACTCCATGCTCTTAATGCGCCCCAATCATCGGGTTTCCGTGGCTGGCCTTTATTCACCAAACCAATAATTCCCTTTGTTAATCCATCACCGTTATCAGCCTGGATGCTGTTGGGATCAATGGTACAATAACCCCAACCCGCTGCCAGCAGTTGTTCCGTGGGTGATGCATCACCTGAAGGAGGTGGTGCAAAAAAATTAAAACTCAGTTTTGTAATCGGTGAATAAGCAGGATACTTATCGAAAATATTTTTTACAGCGGGGTTTGTTTTTATCATCATTTCTTTGAATGTTGCATTCAATGTTTCCATGTCGTCATTGGATGGCTGGGCAGGTGAAGGAAAAGATGGCTGGCCAAACATCATTAAGACAGGAACAGGACCTTTTACATTTGCCGGAACTACCAGCATCATTTTAATATCAACATTTATTAATGGATAGGCGCTGTTATCTACATGGCCAACGATTTCCTTTGCGATTACCGGTATGAATCCGCGAAAAATAAATTCACGATCTGTAACTTTTACGGTCCACGTTACTTTAGGAACATGCTGAGGAATTCTTCCATAAACTTCGCGTTCATAATCCTCAACGATCTGTGGCCTACGAACCTTCCACCACATTTCAGGGGTCGTTACTTTTTTGCCATCATTAGTGGTGAGAATATCCGGTAGCTTCGGACAAGGGTTCGCTTTGGTGGTATCATAGTTCGCATGATTGGGCGCAGATGGATTGCCACTAGGGCCGGGCCGAAGAGCTTGTATGCCCAACTGCTTCATCATGTTTTCCTGGTTTTGTCGCGATGTAAAGTTTACAGGTTTAGGATATTTAATGCCGTTAATAGTTGTGTCTTGTGCGATAATAAATTCAGAAATTATTATTGCAATTAAGAAGAGAAAAAACTTTTTCATATTTGGAATTTTTATAACTTGATTTTTTTTATTATGATTCAAAAACATCATTCTGTCTATGTTTCGACAAGCTCAACATGACAGAATGTTGCCAGCCTGAGCTTGTCGAAGGCGGGTTTATTCATACTGATACAATTTCACCTTTTGAATGCCCCAATCCCCAACAGGAATTCTGATATGCCTTCCCTGGTGGTCCTGGTCTCCATTCATTCGCCTGCCTGAAATCCATTTACCATTCACATATTTCCCTTCTTCAGCCTGCAAAATGCCTGCTGAAATATTGCTTGTATTGTTCATCGCAAACGTTACAACCACACCGGTTCCTGCGATGATAAAATCATTTTTATCTGTCTGGATAATAATGGCCCCACTCATTGGCCAATCTGGATTTTTAGCTTCGGGTGACCAGCCCAAAGTGTAATCATGCGATACAGTGAGTTTATAATTACCTGAAACGATTTCTTGTTTTTTATTTGATGTATCCAATAACACACCTTCCATTTTTCCCGTGCCGCTATACTTTAAAATTTCAGGCGATAATTGTGCTAAAATGGAATAACTTTTTGTGATTGGTTCTTCTTCGGGATGCTCTGTAGATTCAATTGAGAATGGAGAAAATCCAATAGCCTGGTAATGCCCAATTGCATAAAATACTTTAGCTGCATCGGATGTTTCAAATCTTATTTCGGGGATAAATAACGGATTATTTCTTCTTATGTAGAGGTCACAATAATGTTTGAAATATGGGTTGTAAAAATCGGGAGATAGTATATCAATAGCAGGAGCTGCTGCCTGCCAAATATCCATTAAATGAGGCAACGGGCCGCCACTGGGATATTGACCAGGGAGTACATTGCGATAATTAAGCGCGGCATTAACGTACATGGGCAAACGATATTCTTTTTTTCCTGCTTCTGCAACTGCATTCGTATATTTTGCATAATACCACGCCTGGAATAATTCGTCAGTTGCGATGCTCTTACCAAACACAGTTTCCCAGTTCCCTCTTGTTGCAAAATTTGTTTTTGCCCAATGTTCCCTTAATTCAGGAACAAGAGAATCTTTGTTTGCTTTCAAATAATCCATCAATTCCTTTGGCACTTCACTGTTGAAAGCTTTATTGGCATCAGCTGTGTATTCTCTTGCTTCAGTAAGCATTCCAATTTCATTTTCTACCTGCACCATTATGACCGTTTGTGATTTGTCGGTTTCTTTTATATGCTTCATCAATTTAGAAAAAGCCTTCTTGTCTGCATCCAAATTATTTTTGCTGAAAGCAGAAATAATTTCTAATCCTTTTCCATTGCGGTTTTGCGCACGGGGAAAGCGGGATTCATTGGTTTTAATCCATGCAGGTGCGTAACAACTCATGCTATTTTTCCACGAACCAAACCATAAGAGAATTACTTTCAAATTGTTTTCCCGGCTGGTATTGATAATGCTATCTAATAAATCAAAATTAAATTTTCCCTTTTCCGGTTCTATCAAATCCCAATAGGCAGGAACAAGAATTGTATTCAAATTCATCGCCTTAAACTTTGCCCAGAATGGACGCATGTAATCAAGACTGGAAGCAGTTGAATTTCCCAATTCACCTCCCAAAACAAGGAAAGGTTTTCCTTCAACAATCAATTCCTTTGTTGAACCTTTTTTCTGCAGGTGAGGAATTGATTGGCCATACAATTTAAGACTGCATGTTAAAAGAATAAATAAGTTGAAACAGGAAATAATCCTGGTTAATTTGTTCATGCAAATATTTTATATTGATTAGTATTTTGCTTTATTCATCCGTTCTAAACGGCGCTGCCGGCAGGCCTTCTTTATTAATAAGATTTGGATTCACCGGGTCATCTGCCCAGGCATAACGAACATATTTCGGATTGGGCACATCTTCGCTCGATACAACTATTTTGTCACCATCAATTTTTGCATTTGCCGAAAAAAATCTTTTGTCTTCTCCTGCAATCGCAAATTCAGCAGGCGGTTCGCCATCATTGGTGCTTAACCCGGTCCCGGTATGAGTGAATGAAATGATGATTTTATTGTCTTCAATAGTTTGTGACCGATATATCGGGCCTGAGTAAACGATATTTTCTCCATAAGCGATTTTTTCAGCAGCCAGTGCCAAACGATCTCCAACCGGTTTTTTGCGGTCAGGATGAATATCATTCCATGCGCCAATATCAATAGCAACAGCCATCGCTGTATTGGGAATGGATAATGACTTCGCCTGTGCTTCTCTAAATGTTGCCCACTGGCTTTCTGACGGAAGATAATTGTAATCTCCAAAACCCGGAAGTTGTACAAACAAAAATGGTAAATCACCTTCTTTCCATTTGTTGCGCCAATCGGCAATCATCGCTGGTTGTAGTTTAGCGTATTGGTCAGGTCTGCCAGTATTACTTTCGCCCTGGTACCAAACAAAACCTTTAATAGTATAATTAACCAACGGAGCAATCATTGAATTGAATAAAGCTGTTGGCTGATATTGCAATGTAATACCAAAACCGCCAAAGCCTCTAAAGCCGTGGTGGGGCTCATTTAGCAATCCAACTTTATATTGCCAATAACCGGTTAAGTCAACCGTATCCTTACCTGCAATTAGTTCATAAGGTTTGTCTGGAACAAAACCTCCTTTACCAAAGTTATTGGTAACACGAACTACAAATAAATTTTTTCCTGGTTTTAAAACACCATCAGGCACCGGGTACCGCCGCTGCGGATACATATAACCGGTAGAACCTACTTTGATACCATTAATGTATAATACATCTGCATCTACAATGCGACCCAAAAAAACTTTAGCAGGCACATTTGTCATTGAAGCGGGGACGTCAATTTCCCTGCGATACCAAACAACACCATTCAAGCCTTTTGCTCCTTCATCCGCCCAAAAGCCCGGAATCGCAATTCTGTGCCATTCCTTAGGTTGGTAGGAGGGAGAAAACCATTTTTGGGTCATGCCTATATCTTCACGATGTGGCATTGAACTCATAGCCGCAAAAACTTTGCGGTTGGCTCCGTTTACATACGCAGTGTCTTTATTTTTTTCTACTGTCTTAAGAATGTCCGGAAAAGATTGTAAACTTTCTTCACTCATCATAGACTCAATAGGAATACCACCCCAGCTTACATTAATGATTCCAATAGGCACATGATACTTTTGATATAAAGCCTCAGCAAAGAAATAGGCAACGGCTGAAAAATCTTTTACATTCGTAGGGTTTGCCCACTTCCAGGAGCCGTCCGGTAAATTTTGTTGAGGACCTGCTAAATTAATTACGTTTGGAACTTTGAATTGCCTTATTTCAGGATAATCGGCATTTGCTATTTCATTTGGATAATATACACTATGAAGTTTCAATTGGTGTTCCATGTTTGATTGTCCGGCACAAAACCAGACGTCGCCAATCAAAATATCATGAAGACTTATTTTGTTCTTGCCTGAAATATCCATGGTGTATGGTCCGCCGGCTTTCATTGGTAATAATTGTACTTTCCATTTGCCATCATTGCCGGTTCTGGTTTTGTAAGTTTTGCCATTGAGTTTGACGCTAACTTTTTCGCCTTTTGGTGCCCAGCCCCAAATATTAATTTTCGAATTGCGTTGCAGAATCATGCTGTCTCTGATGATTTGCGGGAGTTTTACCTGTGCATTTACAGAGGATATTATCACCAGGCAGAAGCAAAATGTGATTAATTTTTTAATGTGTATCATTTGTTTATTATTTTATTTTTTTAGCAAATTCACTGGAACTATTTAGGGGGTTAACCAATCATCTTTTCTGAAAGAAATATTGTTGGTGTGATGTTTAATAATTTTTTCATTAGTTCTAATTGTTTTCGTAAAACATAATTTTTGGATTCTCACATAGACTTCTTCTCTTAAAGTGTAGGTTATAGTTCACCGGCAAACAAACAAATAATGGTGATTTTGATTTTTTTTTGGATAAAAAATTTACTCTTCCCGTTACTTCAAATCTTTATAAATATCATCATCACCTTTATATTCAAACCAATCGTATAAAGCTTTATTCGTTGTTTCTACACCATTGGATATTCCATACATTGCGTACATGCAACCCACAAAACCACCTGCAGTTTTTGTGCTCAGAAATTTGCCGTCAACATTATCTTTTAATAGAATCCATTTATTTTTTTCTTCTGCATAATAGAAATTATACTTGTCATTATCAGCTTATATTTTTAACTGCAAAGCTTTGTCGCTCTTTAATTCAGCAGAAGCAAGCAATTCTTCTTTTTCATTACTTTCTGCGGCCGATTTATATAATTCAACAACTGAATTGCCATCTTTTACTGATTTACATAAAAAATAATAAAACCTGTCGTTTTGAAAAATCATCAGGCCTGCTTTTTCATTTTCTGATGTAGCTTTGAACGTCATACTAACTGCGCCATACCCTTTTAAATTAGCCTGCCTGAAACCAATGAATGCAGGGTTTTTTCTTTCTGCAGCCGTGTTTTCTTTTAAAGGCAATTCCAAAAAGCCATTTTGTATTTTGTACAGGGTTTCTGTCGGATTTCGGAGAAATACATAACGATAGTTGAGTTGTTTTTCTTTGAAATCATCTTTAAAAGTGTAGTTGCCGCTAAAATTATTATCTACTTTTTTTGTTGAAGCAAAAGGAACCGGATATTGATATTTTACTTTTTCCTGATTCGGGATGATAACCGGCCAGCCATCTTTCCACGCGACAGGTGCCATAAAAGTTTCTCTTCCTGTATTGTAATAATCGCCTTTATACGGGCGGCATCCAAGAAACACAGCATACCATTTTCCATTGGGCGTCTCAACCAAATCTGCATGCCCTGTGGACGTAACCGGATTTTTTCTTTCTGGGTCTAAATTTCTTTGAGTAAGAATCGGATTGTTTTCATAAGAAACAAAAGGACCTTCCACATTTTTACTTTTGAAAATCACTTCTGAATGCTGGTCACCTGTGCCGCCTTGTGCACACATTAAATAGTACCAGCCGTTTATTTTATAAAGGTGCGGGCCTTCAATCCAGACAGGATTTTTTGATAAATCTGTTCCGCCATTCACGATTATTTTATTGTCTCCAACTGTTTTTTGTGTTGCTATATCATATTCAATCATCCGGATGGTTCTGTGCCCATTGTATAGAGATTTATTATCCGGCGGGTCGCTGTTATAGGTGATGTAAACTTTACCGTTATCATCAAAAAACAGAGAAGGGTCAATTCCGTTTACGGCCGGTGTTAATATCGGGTCGCTCCATGGGCCTTTCGGATTTTTGGTGGTGATTATAAAATTGCCAGCTCCACTTACATTGGTACACATGATATAGAAGGTGCCTTTGTT
Source organism: Hanamia sp. (assembly GCA_035532615.1). GTDB lineage: Bacteria > Bacteroidota > Bacteroidia > Chitinophagales > Chitinophagaceae > Ginsengibacter. The sequence goes on along the minus strand of DATKQQ010000369.1, from coordinate 30,922 downwards.
ATAACGAATTGTTGGTGCAAACAAACCACCTGAGACCGGTGCATTGCCAATTTTTAATTGTGTGTTTCTATCCATCGCATTGCCAATTTGTTTCCAGTTCACCAAATCGGTACTGTGAAAAATGGGAAGCCCGGGGTAGTAAGCAAACGATGAATTAACAAGATAATAATCATTGCCAACCCTGCATATACTTGGGTCAGGATAAAAACCTTCAAGTATGGGATTGGTATATTTAACCTGGCTGAAAACATTGCTGTTAAAAAATAAGACAACAATAATTGTTGTTATGAAAAGTTTCTTCATGCGATTAATATTATTAAATTCAATTGCTGACCTCACCCTAAATCTCTCTTCAAATGAAGAGGGACTTTTAAAACTCTAAATAATTTTATGCAGGCCAATGATGTAAAATTCTTGCCCTTCTCCTTTGGAGAAGAGTTGGGATGAGGTTACACCAACGCTTTTAAGCCACCATAGGGTTCTATTGTTTTTATAAAACCATTTTCATCATATTCAATTTTTGTAACCTTGATACTTCGCAAATGCGTTACTCCCTTACTTAAACTGCTATCGTGATAAAACAAATACCATTCACCTTTAAACTCAACAATGGAATGATGTGACGTCCATCCTACAACAGGATTTAAAATTTTACCTGCATATTTAAAAGGCCCGTAAGGTTTATCGCTAATGGCATAGCAGATTAAATGGGTGTCGCCTGTTGAATAAGAAAAATAATATTTGCCATTGTATTTATGCATCCATGAGGCTTCAAAGAATCTTCTTTGAGTATCACCCTGCAACAAAGGATTACCCTTCTCATCAATGATGACAACATCTTTTGGCGCTTCGGCGAACTCTAATAAATCATCTGTAAGCTTTACAACTTTAGAACAAAGAGCAGGCTCATTATCTTTTGGTAAATGCGCTGTGGGGCTTCCCGGATTTTCTGAATTAAATGTGCCTGTTCTCCATCGTTGTAATTGTCCACCCCAAATGCCCCCAAAATACATGTAGTAACTGCCATCATGATCTTTAAGCACCGCAGGGTCTATTGAGAAACTTTTTTGGAGGGCTTGCGGTTGTGGTGTAAACGGACCCGTTGGTGAATTGCTAACAGCCACGCCTATTCGAAATATTCCGTCATAATCTTTGGCCGGAAAGAAGAGATAATATTTACCATCTTTTTCATTGGCATCCGGTGCCCACATTTGTTTTTCAGCCCAGGGAACATCGGTTACACTCAATGCAATACCATTATCTTTTGCTTCACTATCCGGACTATCCATTGATATGACATGATAATCTTCCATCGCGAAATGGCTTCCCAAATCATCGAAAGCTTCGCCTGCATCAACATCATGAGAAGGGTAGATGTAAATCCTTCCATTAAAAACATGTGCAGAGGGGTCTGCAGTGTAAATATTTTTTATTAATGGTTGTGAAATGGCTTTTTTATTCAGTTCATTAAAATCAATGTGTTCGATACTTTCTTCAGGCATGATGTAATGTTTTAAATTATTAAATTATTTGTTCCTTCTTTCTATTAAATCATCTTCAATCTGCACTTCCATCTTTTTATTTATTTCATAAAAAAACAATAAACCGGCTCCGATTAAAAAGGGTATGGATGGATAAATACTTACCAGCATTTGCGTTCCATGTATTGCCTGCGCAGATTGCGTATTACTATTAGGCACATAATGATATAATCCTAAAATCCATGTGAGCAAAGCCTCACCAATACTGAGTCCTGCTTTTAATCCAACCATCATCGCAGAAAAAATAATTGCGGTTGCTCTGCGGTTATTCTTCCATTCGCTGTAATCGGCAACATCGGCAATCATTGCCCACAATAACGGAATGGTAAGGCCATAAAAAAACCCATGTAAGATTTGTGAAATAAAAATTAGTTGAACTTCTTTAGGCGAATAAAAAATAAATGCGAATATGAATATAGTGGAAAGGAAAAGGCATATTCCAAAAACATCTCTTTTGCCATATTTATCTGCAAATCTTTTGGAGAGCATAATGCCAATGATCATGAAAATAATTCCTCCGGCATTGAATAAACCAAAACCAGCCGAAACAGGGTCTTTGCCAAAAAAGTTGAGACCAATGTAGGAAAGAAAATTAGTGATAGGATCTATAAAATTGGTTAAGCTTTCTTTGTCCACATAATTTTTAAAATAGTAAACATAACCACCACCCTTCATGGATAGCGTTATAAATACTAATGTTGTAAGCACCAGCATTATTATCCAGGGTTTGTTTTTAAACAAATCAGACAGGTCTTCTTTTAAGCTTGACTTTTGTTCCGGCTTCGGAATGATGCGCTCTCTTGTTGTAAAAAAAGTAATCAGCAACATAACGGTTCCTATGATAGCGAGCCATGTCATTACTTTTTCTATACCCACTGATTTATCGCCACCACCGGCGGTTTCAATAATAGAAAGCATAAATACCTGTACAAAAAACTGAGCAAACATTACCGCCACAAACCGATAAGAAGACAAGCTGTTTCTTTCTTTCATATCACCGGTAATAACACCGCTCAATGCTGAATAGGGCAGGTTGTTCGCGGCATATAACAACAACAATAAGGTATAAGTAACGGCCGCATAAATCATTTTTCCTTTATAAGAAAAATGAGGCGTACTGAATGCCAACAGGGCAATCACACCAAGCGGAACAGCGGTCCATAATATCCATGGCCTGAACTTTCCCCACCTCGAACGGGTCCTGTCAGCAAGTGCACCGATTAAAGGGTTAAAGCCGAATGCAGCTATTAAGCCTACTGTGAGAATTATTACGGATGCATCTTTAGGTTGAAGGCCATAAATATCAGTATAGAAATACGCGAGATAAGTCACCAATGTTTGAAAGACTAAGTTGGCAGCAAGGTCCCCCAGGCTGTAACCAACTTTTTCCAACACAGATAATTTCTGCGAACTAACAGGCAACTTTGGTGCTTTTGTTTGTTCTGTTAATAGTACATCCTGGTCGCTCATAAATTGTTGGTTTAAGTAGAAAAAATTTAATTATTTTTTGCTGTTGCGATCACGCTATAAAATGCGGGTTTCGGTTTAAAGTTCCGGTCAAATAATAGTGGATAATTCGTGCGTCCCCAAATAGGAAAATTGTTCAACCATGATTGTCCATCATCAACGCCCCAGAAGGTAACACGACTGATATCTTTTTTATATTTCATGAAAAGTGTAAACAAATCTCTGTATGATTTTGTTAGTATTTTCTGAACAGAATCCGGCAATCCATTTGGATAAGGGTTCATTTTTGCGCTACCCTTGGCCGTTGCATTTACATCAGATGTTGCATGGTCCCAGGGATTTGGCAACACACTTAAATCGAGTTCACTAAACATTACCTTGATACCTAAAGCAGAAAATTCCTTTATGCTTTCTTCAATGTCCTTCAACGGAACATCGCCGGCTTTCCAGTGTCCTTGTATGCCCACGCCATCAATACGCACGCCTGCAGCTTGTATCTTTTTTATCAGTGCAATAGCGCCGGCTCTTTTCTTTGGTTGTTCAATGTTGTAATCGTTATAATATAATTTTGAATGTGGTGATGCTTTTTGTGCAAGGCGAAAAGCTTCCACAATATAATCTGGCCCAAGTTTTTGTAAGAAAATTGAATTGCGTAAAGTTCCATCTTCATTCAATGCCTCATTCACCACATCCCAGGAATATACTTTTCCATCATAACGCCCTGCCACTTTTGTAATGTGATTCACGAAATACTGTCTTACAGAGTCTGCACTTTGCATGTGATGCATGAACGCCGGCAATTGGCTATGCCAGATAAGATTGTGTGCATTTATTTTGATATTATTCTTTTTTGCGAAGGCAATGAGCTTATCAGCAAGAACGAAATTGTAGGTGTTCCAGCCTGGTTGAATTATTTCAGCCTTCATGCAATTTTCAGGTGTAACCGCATTAAACTGTTGTTTGATTATCCTGTCTGCTGCAGTATCTTTTCCCTCTATTTGCCACGCATTCATAGTGGTGCCGATTAGAAAATCTTTTTTAAATACTTTTTTTAATGATGGCGTTTGTGCAACGGCACCTCCTGCAAATAATATTGCTGAAACAGAAAGAATCAATGGAAGTTTTTTTGTCATGTCTATTTGTTTTTAGATTTAAAAATGGTTTCCTGCGGACCCAAATAACTTGGTTTTAATCCGCCAAAATCGAGAACTATTTTTTGTAAAACCACTGCCGGGCTTATCATCCAGTATTTAACAATATGCTTACCTGGTTTTGATATTTGATGCTCTGTTGATTTAATGATAATATTATTGGAAACCCATTTTGCCCAGGTTCTTTCATTTTTATCATCCTTATTAATGGAAACAATTTGTGGCTTTTCATTATCAATTGAAATGGCATATTGTAAACCGAGGCTATCGTTTTCAAAATTTAGTGTTGGTGAAAAATAAGCGTCCAGCTTTATTGTTCCGGTATCATAAACATAGATGTCATATTGTAGGTGTGGGTTACCCATAGTAAGCGTTTTTTCCTTGATTGTTACCGGAAAAGTACTAACTCCGTTGCCGTCTTTGCCAATGCCAGGAATAATTTTCCATTTAATATTTTTTGTGTTTATGGCTTTAGAATAATTGGAGCCTTCTATGGAAACATAACCATTCTTTTCATAAAAAATATTCCCTTTCGCATTTTTGGGAATAAGGTTTTCAGATGTTTTGTTTCTTACATCAATTTTTACACTTTCTTTTTTTTGCGAAGTATCTGAAACATATTTTATCCATGGCATTTTATTAAAACGTGGTTCCTGCCAATACGTATAACCGATATGCGTTTGGTCCATCATGTGGTTCCATTTACCGTTAGCTAATTCATGATTGTATTGATAAGAGAGCAGTGAGTCAGTTTTGTAAAATTCCTTTGCTTCATCGGCATATTTATTGGCAGCCATATTATTTTCAGAGGCAAGCCATCTGTTCTTTGCAACGGCTAGATACAATTCATTTAAATTCACAAAAGCTTTTACAGGAAAAAGTACCAATTCAAAATAGGCATCTTTATATTCAGCAGGTAATTCGGTATTTATTTTTTCTGCTTCTGCAACAAGTTGGTGATATTGATTGATAACCCTGTCTGCTTCATTATAATTAGTCAGGCTGTAGGTTTCAGATGATAATAATTCAGGTTTTCTTCTTGCGATGTATTGCGAATATTTTTGAAGAATGTCTCCTATCTGCTTTGCATATTTCTGCCCAAATTGTTGAGAAGCCCATTCGGTATAATAATTTCCAATGTTATCTACAGTTATTTTTTTTGTATTCCAGGCATAATCCAGGAAAAAGGAAATCGGTAATTCCATCGGCTTTAGATCGCCCACGTTTACAACCCAAATTTTATCTACTCCGTAAGAATAAGCAAGATGCATTTGTTCCCATACTTTGGCAATATTATTGGTGTTGATCCATTTATAATTCCTTGGTCCGCCAACATAATCGAAGTGATAATAAATTCCGTAGCCGCCGCTTCGAGGTTTAGCATTTAGTTTAGGAAGCCTGCGAAGGTTTCCCCAATTGTCATCGCTAAACAACAAAGTAACGTCGTCGGGGACCCGCATTCCTTTATCATAATAATCCTGAACTTCTTTATACAAAGCCCAATCCTGTGGGGTTTGGGATGCAGGCTTACCCGTAACTTCTGCAATTATTTTCCGCTGGTCCTTTACAATCTTTTCCAGTAAAGCGATATTGCTTCCTTCTGTCATTGGTTTATCGCCATTGCCTCGCATACCAATGGTGACAATCGTTTCGCGATGATCCATGTTTTCAATTCCCTGTTTCCAGAAAGCGCGAAGCACACTATCGTTGGTTTGATAATTCCATGCGCCTTCATGTTCATGCCGCCAGTGTTCTGTCGCCTGGTTCATCGGTTCCTGGTGAGAAGTTCCCATTACAATTCCATACTTATTTGCCATTATAGGATTCAAGGTGTCGTCATTATTAAAAGCACTTCCCCACATGGCTGGCCACAGATAATTTCCTTTTAAACGCAGTAATAATTCAAATACTTTATCATAAAAAAGATGGTTGAAATTTCCAAAATTTTCGTGTACCCAACCTGATAACGCGGGGGCTTCGTCATTCAAAAAGATACCCCTGTATTTTACAGAAGGGGGCCCAAACCTGTACGTTCCGTCCTTTACAAACACTTCTTTCTTTCTCTTTGCGGGAACATCGGCCCAATAATACCATGGCGAAACACCCATTTGTTTTGATATAGTAAAAACGCCATACGCGGTCCCTCTTTTATCGCTTCCTGCGATTACTAATGCCCGTCCTATTCCTTTAAAAGGATTGCTGATTACCTGAATCTGGTAAGCTTCCCATTTATTTTTTATTAAATCAACATTTATTTTTTTGTCTTGAATTAATTGTTGAATTAATTTGGATCCGGTTATGGTGCCGGAAATGATGATGTTGTTTGCTTTGGAAGGCAGTTCATGGCTGATATCAGGTTTTTTCCCGGTAACCATTTCTACATCATTTTGAAAAAGCGAGGCTGTTTTTTGTACCAGCCAGTCATCATTTTTGTCGGTATAAATTGTAGTTGCCGAGTTTGCGACAATTGGAAAATCTCCCCTTTCATTTTTATCAGAAATAAAATTTTGGGCTGATAGAGTTTGAGTAAGAAGGATAAAGACTGATAAGAAAAAGATGTTTTTCATGACTGATAATTTTATATTTCCATTTAATAAAGAAAAGAAGGAGTAAAATAAAATCTTTACTAAAACTTCGCTTACTACAAATCAAAATCCTATGGAATTCCCACCATCTACCGGGAGTACAACTCCAGTAATGTAAGCTGATTCTGAACTTGCCAAAAACAATGCAGCGTCTCCGATATCAGAAGGCAAACCCAATTCTCCCATCGGTGTTCTTGATAACACTTTGCCTTTTCTTTCTTTGTCATTATTCAATGCTTTAGCCGACATGTCTGTTGCGATAAAACCTGGAGCGATGCAGTTTACACGAATTCCCATGGGCGAAAGTTCTACTGCCATTGCTCTTGTCATCGCTTCTATGGCACCTTTGGAAGCGCTATATGCAATCACTTTTGGAATCCCATATTGTGATGCCATGGAACTGATATTTACGATGCTTCCTGTTTTATTTTTAATCATTGACCTTACTACTTCCCGTGAGATAGTAAAAATGGATTCGACATTAGTGAGTATTATTTTTTGAAATTCTTCATCCGTTACTTCCGTAAAATCTTTTTTCAAATTAATGCCTGCATTATTGACAAGAATATCAATCTTTACATATTTTCTTTCTAATTTTTTTATTAATGCAGGAATTTCTGAAAGATGATTCAGGTCAAATGATATTATTTCGCAAAGCTCTCCCAGCTTTTCTTTTGCTGAATTTAATTTTTCCTGGTTGCGCCCGATAATAATCGTTTTGATATTATTTTTTACAAATTTTTCGGTGATTGCAAAACCAATACCGGATGCACCACCAGTCACCATCGCAATTTTGTTTGATTCATTTTTTTTCATTTCTTTTTTCTTTTTCATTTCCAATTTCTTTATGGACAGAAGAGGTTCACTTCATTTTCTTTTTTTGCGAGGATTCCCGGATAATAAATTCGGATCTCAAAATAATTGTGTTGGTGCTTCGAATAGTAGAAGTTCCGTTCAAATGATTAATAAGATTGTTTGCTGCCACTTCGCCCATTTCATATCCAGGATAATTAATGGTAGTAAGGTTAGGTTCTATGACTTCAGAAACAGGATCATTATTAAAACCTACAAATGCAATATCTTTTGGGATTTTAATGGAGGCTTTTTTTAAGGCCAGCATACAGCCAACAGCGCAATTATCATTGGCTACAAAAACACCATCCGGTAAAGGTTTCATTTTAAGTATTTGCTCGGCTGCCTCGGCACCGTCTGAAAACCCCAGATTCCCAATTATCACATTGTTTTTATTGAAAGCGATCTTATGTTCTTCCAATGCTTGTCTATATCCCCTTAAGCGGTCTGTATAAACATTTTGTTTTGGTTTCGCTGTTATATGTAAGATTTTTTTACAGCCTTGCTTAATTAAATGTTTTGTTGCCTCGTAAGCTGCTTTTTTATTTTCAATGATAATATTGGTATAATCATCATCACGCATCACACGATCAAAAAAAATAACAGGTATATTTTTTTCCCTGAAGATCTCAAAATGAGAAAGGTTTTCCGTATCATACGCCAGTGAAACGAGTAAGCCATCTACACGGTTATTAAACATGGTCTTTGCGCTCGCTATTTCTTTCACAACAGATTCTGAAGATTGGCTGATAATAAGATTATATCCTTTACTGTTAGCCACACTTTCGATTCCTGCAATAACAGACGACATAAAGTGGCTGTTTAACTTTGGTACAATTACTCCAATTGTTTCTGTTTTTTGATTGCGGAGATTTCGTGCAAAATGGTTAGATCGGTAACTCATTTCTTCCGCTGCCTGAAAAACTTTTTTCCTGGTTTTTTTATTGACAACGGGATCATCTTTTAAAGCACGGCTCACCGTAGCAATCGAAATATTCAATTTGCTGGCAATGTCATAAATGGTAATCTCTTTTTCTTTGATCATATTTTTTTACAACCTAAATTAAATTTTATTTGAATTCTATTTTTTATTTTATTTGAATTGACTCTTTTTTTAAAGAAGATTTTCTGATTATAAGATTCGAACGTATAATAATGGTATTGGTGTTTTGCATATTCCCGATTCCTTTCAGGTGATTAATAAGATTTCTTGCCGCTACTTCTCCTACATCTATGCCGGGATAATTAATGGTTGATAATGCCGGCTCCACCAGCGTGCATATCGCATCATTATTAAATCCAACGATCGCGATATCTTCGGGAATTTTAATGTTATTTTCTTTTAATGTGCGCATAACAACGGCTGCCACGAAATCATTCGTAATAAAAACCCCATCGGGTAAAGGATCCATTTTAAGCATTTGCATTGCCGATTCAATGGCCGCACTTTCAGAAAGATCATGGATGATCAATAATTTTTCATCGTAAGGAATGCCATTGTCAAATAAGGCGTCTTTATATCCTTGAAATCGTTTGGAATACACATTTCGTTTAAGGCTTGACGTTATATGCACAATCTTTTTACAACCCTGTTGTATTAAATGTTGTGTGGCCTGGTAACCACATTTATCATTATCAATTACTACTACGGTATTATTCCCTTCCTGCTCTACGCGGTCAAAAAATATTACGGGAACATTTTTTTCTTTAAATGGTTTATAATGATCCAGGTTTTTTGTATCAAAGGAAAGCGATGCAATTAATCCGTCCACTCTTTTATTAAAAAGATTTTTTGCATTGGCAATTTCTTTACTAAAACTTTCAGATGAATGCGCAATGATGAGATCGTAGCCGGCTTCTGTGGTTATTTTTTCAACCCCGGCCAAAACAGAAGTAATGAAGTTACTGTTTAATTCATGAACGATAATGCCAATCGTATTTGTGGTTTGATTACGCAGGTTTCTAGCAAAATGATTAGTACGGTATCCCATTTTACCAGCTAAATCAAAAATCTTCTTTTTGGTTTGTTTACTGACAACCGGATCATTTTTTAAAGCCCGGCTTACAGTGGCAATAGAAATATTTAGGGCAGAAGCAATATCATAGATGGTAACTTCCTTCTCTTTTGGCATTTACAATCGTTTACATATAAAGCAATAGTGTAAAACTAATTAAAAATAACATTTTAAAACTTTTTTTTAGAAAAAAAATGTAAACGGTTACATTTTAATAAAAAAATCCTACTTTAGCAGTATAATTGTAAAAAGTACAATTAATAAATATGAGAAAGAATTGCTTGGATGATGATTGAAACTTACTATTGACGGTAGTTTCAACAAAAAGATTTCTCTCGTTTTGAATTATGAGTTTACAATTTTTTGGTTGGCCAAAAGTTGAAAAAAAATAAAGAAATTAAGTTTTTGGATTAAAAAAGCGGGAAATCAAAAAATTATTTTATTTTTTTTGGACTAAAAAATATCGGTTTTCAAAAGATATACTTTATTAAAACAAAGATTAAAAAATAAAATTTACTAATCAACGATTTATCAATTTCTATACTTTAAAATTTAAAACTGCAATCATGAAAGGTTTATTCAGACTACCTGCCTTTCTTCCTGAATTCAGGAAGTACAAAAAGGCACTTCTTTTAATTATTTCATCATTTACTTTATTTTCTTTTAATGGGTATTCTCAAAATTCATTAACGGTAAAAGGAAGAATAGTTAATGAAGAAGGACAGCCCATACGTGGCGCATCAATTACTGTCAAGGGACTAACGACAGGAGCAAGTACTAATAATAAGGGGGATTTTGAAATTAGTGTTCCTTCGAATAGTACTTTGGAAATTACTTCATTGGGTTATGTATCTAAGGATGTTTTGGTAAACAGTGAATCATTTTTAAACATTACGATGCACCAATCTGTAACAGGGCTTAATGAGGTAGTAGTAATCGGTTATGGTACCCAAAGAAAGGAATCCATAACAGGTTCGGTTTCCTCGATAAGTGGTGAAAAACTGAATGAGGTACCCGCATCTAATATCTCAGATGCATTACAAGGGCGGCTCCCTGGAGTACAGATATCTCAAACAGATACCAAACCGGGCGCCACCATGCAAATCCTGATTCGCGGGCAGCGTTCGATTTCTGCCAGCAATGCCCCGCTGATAGTGCTCGATGGTATCCCATTTTCAGGTTCTTTCAGCGATATCGATCCTCAAAACGTCAAGAGTATTAGTGTTCTGAAGGATGCTTCAGCAACCGCCATTTACGGTTCACGTGGCGCCAATGGTGTTATATTGATAACTACTAACAAAGGAGAAATAGGACAAAAGCCCCAAATAAGTTACAATAGCTACGTAGGCGTACACAAACTTTGGGCCCCTTTCCCTATGATGAACGGTCCGGAATTTGATACTCTTCGCAAAACTGCCCATATGTTTACAAACGGATCGTCTGAAGCCGAAGGTGTAAATACCAATTGGCAAAAGTTGTTTTACAGGCCCTCTGCCCCGGTAACAAACCAAAATTTAGACGTTTCAGGAGGTACTGCAAAGGGTAGCTATCACTTTGGTTTGGGCTATTACGACGACCAATCACTTATTCCTACGCAAGATTTCAAAAGGTTTTCGATTAATAGTTCTATTGATCAGGGTGTAGGTAAATATATCCGCGTAGGGTTCACTACCAATACGGACTATAACGTTTCGGATGGTTCCCAGGTGGGTATATACAACATTTTGAGCATGTCCCCTCTTGCCAGCCCATATAACGCTGATGGTTCATTGAGGCAAAGTATACAGATGCCCTTGGATAATGACTGGAATGAAACAAGATCTATCGTAGATAGCTTGAAAAATCAATGGCTAAACCCGATCAAGACACTTGGTACCTATAATAATCTATTCGCAGTATTGAAGATTCCAGGAGTAAAGGGCTTATCATACCGTGTCAATGTTGGGTTGAACTACAGCACGACTGATAATGACAGTTATACAGGAACAGGGATAACTAGCACTAATGCTACTACCCCTTCCGTTGCTACTGTCATCCATACAGTAACTCTCAATAAGACCGTTGAAAACTTATTGACTTACGACCGAACCTTTGGGGAAAAGAATCATATTAATATAACAGGTTTGTATTCTGCCGAGCAGGACAGCTATAACGGTTCAGATGTTTCGGTACAGGGAATTCCCAATGATCAGTTCCAATTCTATAACCTGGGGCAGGCTCTTGGTCAAACTACTATTAATCCAGCCTATCAAAGCTATACGGTTAACGGTTTGGAGTCATGGATGGGACGTGCCATCTATGAATACGCCGACCGCTATATGATAACCGCTATCGTGCGCTCTGATGGTTCTTCAATTCTGGCACCCGGCCATCAGTGGCATACCTATCCTGCAGTATCTGTCGGATGGAATATCGCCAATGAATCATTTATGAAGAATATTACTCCGATAAACGAATTGAAGTTGCGTGTGGGTTATGGAGAAACTTCCAACCAGGCTGTGGCGCCTTATTCTACACTTGGACAATTGAACACCAGTCCTTACAACTTTGGACCATCCAATGATGTGGTAGGGTATTATGTATCCTCACTTCCAAATCCTAATTTAGGATGGGAGTATTCTAAGACATGGAACTACGGACTGGATTTTGCCCTTCTGCATAATCGCCTTTCCGGTACTGTAGAATACTATATAACGAAAACAAATGACCTTTTACTGGGTGTTAATCTGCCGGCCACAACAGGCGTAGGCAGCTATACTGCAAATATTGGAAATACCCAGAACAAAGGTGTTGAACTTTCGCTAAATGGTATCATACTTAATAACCATAATGGATGGTCATGGACAGCTGGTTTCAATTTATATAGCAACCAGAATAAGCTGGTATCACTTGCTTCCGGCCAGACCCAAAATATTGGCAACAACTGGTTTGTAGGGCACTCACTCAATGTTATTTACGACTATAAGAAAATAGGGCTTTGGCAAGCGAAAGATCCAAATCTGGCTTTATTGCAACCCGGCGGGAATGTTGGTATGATAAAGGTGGAATATACCGGTGGTTATAATGCAGATGGTACGCCTGTAAGGGCAATCGGTCCTGCCGATGAGCAAATACAGAATTTGGATCCTAAATTCCAGGGTGGCTTCAATACCACTGTAAGTTACAAAGGATTTGACCTTACTGCAGTCGGCCTCTTTCAAAGTGGAGGTATGCTTGTCAGCACGTTATATTCAGCGGGGGGTTATCTTAATTTACTGGACGGACGCAGGAATAACGTAAAGGTGGACTATTGGACACCTACGAATACCAATGCTAAGTATCCAAAACCTGGAGGTCTCATGAGTGGTGACAATCCAGAATACGGCAGTACCCTTGGTTACTTTAATGCATCCTATCTGAAAGTACAAACCCTGGCGCTTGGGTATAACTTTACCAACATGAGTTGGATGAGAAATTCAGGTATTAGTAAGTTGCGGCTTTACGTGATGGTAGAGAATCCATTTGTGATGTTCTCACCATACTATAGCCAAACAGGTATGGATCCCCAAACCAATTCATACGGCGATCAAAATGCGGCAGTACCATATGGACAAAGCCTGCACCGCATTTTAACTATAGGCACCAACACGCCGGAAACACGTAACTACCTCCTTGGTATCAACTTGACATTTTAAAATCATATCATCATGAAAAGTATAAATAAAAAAATTACAATAAGTTCAGCGGCAATAGGTATGCTTATGCTGCTTTTTACGTCATGCTCCAAAATTCTGGAAGAAACGCCACGAAGTATTTATACGCCTGGTTTTTTCAGTACATCGGCTGGTGTTACCGGTGGCATCACTTCGTTGTACGCAAACCTCCGCAATATTTATGGAAATGCCTACTACTATAACACCGGCGAAACCGGTACTGATGAGGTTACCTACGCCCAGAGTGCAGATCAAAATTTCCTGGTCATGGACCTTTCAGGACAAGGTGACATTTCATCCCAGACCAGCCGTTCTGATGTATTGTGGAATAATTCATTTGGTGCTATTAACACTGCCAGCGGAGTAATTCAAAATGGTTCTGCGGCTGGAGTTTCGTCTGCTCTGGTTGCCGAAGCCAGGTTCTTCCGTGCTTTCTACTACTTTCAACTCGTGCAAACGTTCGGCGGCGTTCCTTTGGATTTAGGATCAGGGATACTAAAATTCAACACGAATCCGGTAACGATCTCTACACGAAACACCGTACCTGATGTTTATACCAAAGCCATATTCCCCGACCTTGACAGTGCAGTAAATGATTTGCCTGTAAACCCGCGTGTAACCGGTGGTGTAACCCAAACGGTTGCCCAATTATATTTGGCAAAAGCTTATCTGACTTATGCGTGGTGGCTGTTGAATCCAAATAATATTCCAACTTATCCGGCAGCTGCCAGAACTGACCCTGACGGACAAACTTCCCAGTATTACTTTCAACAGGCTTATAACCTGGCAACAACCGCCATCAACAATCCCGGACCTTACGGCTTGATGCCAACATTCTATGACTTACATAATGGCGCAAATGACCGTAACAAAGAAGAAATGCTCTATGCGGACCATACCCAGTTAAACGAATTATCTAATGGAGCAAGCCTTACTTATGGCAGTGGGGGCGGAGAGGATAACTTTGCCGGTTGGATGATGACCTGGAATTATACAGTAATTAGAAGTAGCAACTCCAGTTCAGCATGGAAGCCTGTTAGTTCCGTTCAGCGTGCAGCAACTCAACTCCTGGGACGCCCGTGGACACGTATGGCACCTACGATTGGCGCTATTGAAAACACTTTTGCTGATAAAACCAATGACTCTCGTTACGACGGTACTTTTGTAACCACTTATCGAGGCAACTGGAATTTACAGGGTACTGGCATTACTCAAACTACATTGTATAATGCAAACAATTTGCCCGTTCAGCCGGGCGATGCCATACTAACGTTCCTGGACCAACCGAATCCTGCTATTACCTATCCGAGTGGTTCAGGTAATAGTAATATAGGTGCTGGTACATTACCCGGAAGATCCGATTTTGTAATAGATCCGAACGGCATCAGCAGAGTCGTATATCCTGGATTATGGAAACTTGGTGAATACCGTAGTGACAATAATGGTACATTAGGGCAACCCAATGCTGCCAGTACAAGGCCTTTTGTAATTGCTTATTTTTCAGAATTCTATTTTATTGGCGCCGAAGCAGCAGTAATGGGTGCGACTACCCAACCTGGTCAGGACGCGCGAGACCTGATTAATGTGATCCGTGCACGTGCCGGCATGTGGGACTATGACAATAATGGAGATTCCACTTTAGTAGAAGATAATAGTGCTGCAATGACCGCAGCTACCCCTGCAACTATAACCATTGATTATCTTCTTTCTGAACGTTCCCGTGAATATTTCGGAGATGGCAGACGCTGGCTAGATTTGGTGCGTACTCAGGAATGGGCAAATCTTGCCTCCTCATACCAGATCGCAGGCACAAACTATGGGGATCATACGCCACAAACTATAACACGCAGCATTCAACCGTATCTTTATTTGCGTCCTATTCCAATAGGCCAGATAGATAATATGCAAATGAGTGCAGCAGATCTGGCAGCATATCAAAATCCTACATATCAATAAACTTGTTTTATAGAGTAAAATAGGCCAATAAAAATTGGGTTATTTCTCAAAATGCGGGATTCTAAAGGATTTTTTCTCATAATCAAGTAAGATCGGAGGGTGAATTTTTTCATCCTCCCTTTCTTCTTTTAAAGAATTTTTCATTTAAAATAATTTATGTTTGAATAACCTGAAAATAATTGTAATCCTTGTGAGATTTAACCACCCCTTCTTTGTTATTTAATTCAAAACATTGTTGGGAAAATCTCAATTAGAAAAAAAATTTAAATTAGATTTTTAATTTTTCAATCGATGAATACAGATTGGAACAAATACTTATGTTATTATGAATAGGATTTTAGTAATCTTAATTGCTGCGATTTTGTTTTTTGGATGTAAGAAAGAAGCGACAAATGTAACCTCCCAACCTAACCCTGCGCCTAAAATTGATACATCTACTTCTGTTGTGATTGATGCAAATACGACTCAACAAACTATTTATGGATTCGGCGGAGCCGATATAATTGATTGGACGGGAGATTTAACAGCGGCTCAAAGAGACACCGCTTTTTCTCCAACTCAAGGTATTGGTTTAAGTATTGTTCGTGTCCGCGTTCCTGTTGATAGCACAGAATTCAACCAGGCAAGGGCTACGATTGACGCATGCAAATCGTACGGTGGTTTTGCCATTGCATCAGTTTGGAGTGCACCGGCTTATATGAAAACGAATGATAGCACCATTGGCGGAACGATTAAAACAACTTCTTATGCCGATTATGCTGCCTACCTGAGAGCGTTTAATAAAGCCTCTGGTGGATTAGCCGCTATTAGCCCGACAAATGAACCTAATTTTGCGGCGACATATGAATCTATGCAAATGACAGCTTCTCAAGTCGCAGATTTTGTGGCCGCAGAAGGAGATAGTTGTGGAGCGCCTATTATGGCTCCGGAACCTTTTAATATGGATCAAACGTTTATTAATACTTATCTAAGCAATGATTCTGCAAATTCAAAAACTGCTTTCATTGCAGGACATATTTATGGCGCAACACCTTATACCTTATCAGTAAATAAACCGGTGTGGATGACCGAGCATTATATCAATTCGAATTTAAGTGGTGACGATTGGTCGAATGCCATGAATGCTGCAAAAGAAATTAATGACTGTATGAGTGCAGGTTGGGGGGCTTATGTATGGTGGTATATCATGAGAAGTTATGGTCCAATAAGCGAAAGTGGTAATATCCAGAAATTGGGATATGTTATGGCACAATATGCAAGATATATACGTCCCGGATATACGAAAATATCATGTACAGAAAATCCTTCAACGGGTATTTATGTTACTGCCTACAAAAGCAGTTCGAAAATAGTTGTTGTTGCTATTAATCAAAATTCATCTGAAGTTTATCTTCCATTCAATTTAAATGGAACATCTGTTTCGGGCTTTACAAGTTACACCACCAGAAGTTCATCTAATCTTGTGCCTGGTAATGTTTCAATCTCCGGAAGTGTTTTTGGTACCACTCTTTCCGGGATGAGTATAACAACTCTGGTATCTGATTAACGTAGAATTTGAGTGATAGGAATAATATAAAAATAAAAAAATCTGGAAAATAAATGTTGCATTCATAAAATGGAATGGATTTCACTTTTTTGTTTGGATTCACTGGGAGCAGTTGATGAACTGATATTTGAAGAGTAACAAAAACAGTTGCAATAGTTGCCAAACAAAGGTATCATCAACAAAAAATGCAGGTATAGATGTATGAGCAGCACGCAATGGTACTAATAATAATTTCTTCGATCCACATCCACCCTTCCGGAAACTTTTATCTGAGTAATACCAACTGGAATTGGAAAAACATATATGCTGGTTGCGAAATAGAAAAAGACGAATTGAAAATTTAATGCAAGCCATGTTTTTATTTAAAAAAATAAATGGAATATCTTGGAACAAAAATAACCTGCTGGCAGTGATTTGCGCTCTCTCATTGAGTATTGGTAGATTGAATGCTCAAAAAACAAGGGGTGCTTTTTATACAAAGGATTATCCAAATTTTTTCCGCCAGGCAGGATACAGTCAAAAGGATATTAATGCAAAAGTTGATAAAGCGTATTACGATTTATTCGAAGGGCCAAACAAAGTTTATTTTGAAGTAGGCGACTCTATGGCTTATGTATCGGATTTAAAAAATCATGATGCAAGAACCGAAGGCCTTTCTTATGGAATGATGATAGCTGTTCAATTGAATAAAAAAGACGTGTTTGACAGAATATGGCGTTGGAGTAAAAAATATTTGCAACATCAGTCTGGTCCACGCGAAGGTTATTTTGCCTGGAGCATTAATCCTGCAACTATGAAACAAAATTCGCCGGGAACGGCTTCTGATGGTGAATTATATTTTATAACAGATTTGTTATTTGCGTCTAACCGTTGGGGTAATAATACCGGTATTGATTATTATAAAGAAGCCCGCTATATTTTGGATAACATGTGGAAGAAAGATGGAACGCAGAACAGCATTTTCAACATCATCAATACACAACATAAGCAAATCAGTTTTACACCGGAAGGGCGTAATTATCATTTCACAGACCCTTCCTATCAACTGCCTGCATTTTTTGAGGTGTGGGCATTGTATGCAAAAGATGGCCATGAACAATTCTATAAAGATTGTGCAGATACGGCAAGAGCTTTTTTACATCGGGCATGTAGGTCTCCCACCGGCCTGAATGCGGATCTTACCGATTTTGATGGCAATCCGATTGGGCGCTGGATGAAACCCGCGTTCCGTTATGATTCATGGCGGGTGCCGATGAATATTGCGATGGATTATAACTGGTTTCGAAAAGATAAAACATGGCAACAGGATTATGCAAGGCGTATTCAAACATTTTTTAAATCAAAAGGCATCGACACATTTGATGACCAGTTTAATCTGGATGGTTCGAAACCCCAGCAGATTTTGCCCGCAGGCGGTTTCAGGAAACTGCGGCATTCACTGGGTTTGTTAGCAACAATTGCTTCAACAGAAATGATACGTAAGGACAATTTTGATTTCGTTCATGCATTATGGAATGCCAAATTGGAGCCATATAGTGATGGTTATTTCGACCCTTATTATGATGGCTTATTGTATTTTTTCAGCCTGATGCATTTAAGCGGAAAATATCAACTCATTAAACCAGGGACACATTAATTTTCAAAAACAAAAATTTTTTTTCAGATGCAAAAAACAAAATTCATAAAAGCATTCATTTTTCTTTCAGCATTTTTTTTATTTGTTGGAACATCGTCAAAAGCCCAGGAAATAGTACAACCTTCCCAGCCCGGTTTTGATATAGCCCAGGTAAATATTCCGCATGGAAAAATTGATTCTTTCAATTACAAATCTAAAACGGTTGGCACTACAAGGCAGGCATTAATTTATACACCACCGGGTTATTCAAAAAAGAAAAAATATCCTGTATTGTATCTGCTGCATGGCATTGGAGGCGATGACAAAGAATGGCTCAATGGCGGCCATCCCCAGGTGATTTTGGACAACCTTTATGCACAAGGCAAAGTGGAACCGATGATTGTAATATTGCCCAACGGACGTGCCATGAAAGACGACAGTGCCACAGGAAATATATTTGCCCCGGATAAAATAAAAGCGTTTGCAACTTTTGAACAAGATTTAATAAATGACCTTATTCCTTATGTACAAAAGCATTATCCGGTTTATACTGATAGAGACCATCGTGCGATTGCAGGATTATCAATGGGCGGAGGCCAGGCGCTGAATTTTGGATTAGGCAATCTCGACAAATTTGCCTGGATTGGCGCATTCTCTGCAGCACCCAACACCAAAACGCCTGAAGAGTTAGTGCCTGACCCTGCAAAAGCAAGAAAGGAATTAAAACTGTTATGGATTTCATGCGGTGCCAGCGATGGCTTAATTGGCTTTAGCCAAAGAACACACGATTACCTGGTTAAAAATGATGTGCCTCATATTTATTACATCGAGCCGGGGGTGCATGAATTCAAAGTATGGAAAAATGGACTATATATGTTTTCCCAATTAATTTTTAAACCGGTTGATACTTCTACCTTTTCCAAATATCCTGTTGCGGGTGCTCCTGCTTCAACTAATGTAAGGGGCGCGGACTATCCGCAAATACTGGCTGACCATCGGGTAATATTTCGCATAAAAGCACCCGATGCGCAAAAAGTGCAAATTGACCTGGGCAAAAAATATGACATGGTAAAAGATAAAAGCGGTTATTGGAATGTAACCACCGATTCCATCAGTGAAGGGTTTCACTATTACTCCTTGATAATAGACGGTGTGGCTGTTGCCGACCCTGCCAGTGAAACATTTTATGGCATGGGAAGAATGGCAAGCGGAATTGAAATACCGTTTATGGGTGGCCGTTATTATGCACTCAATAATGTACCCCACGGTGACATCCGCATTAAAAATTATTTTTCCACTGTTACCAATTCATGGAGGCAACTATACATTTATACGCCGCCGGGTTACGATTCAGCAGTTAACGCAAAATATCCTGTATTATACATTTTGCATGGAGGCGGCGAAGATGAAACAGCTTGGGCTAAACAAGGCAAAGCAAATTTGATATTGGATAATCTGATTGCAGCGGGTAAAGCAACACCAATGTTGATTGTAATGCCGGATGCTAATATTGGCGTTGGTGGCTTTAACGCCGGTGCCATTGAGAATGGAATGAAACTATTTGAAAAAGAAATGAAACAATCCATCATTCCATTTGTTGAAAAAAATTATCGTACAATAAATGATGCCAACCATCGTGCATTGGCAGGATTATCACTCGGCGGCCTTCATACACTTTACACCGGAATCAAGAACACAGATATGTTTTCTTATCTCGGCGTATTTAGTTCTGGGTGGATAATTCCGATGATGAATAAAACCGCAGAAGCTCAATATGCTTTTATGAAAGAGAATGCCGATAAAATAAATAACAACCTGAAATTGTTTTGGTTTTCTGAAGGTGGGCCTGAAGATATTGCCTACAAGAACGGGCAAATCATGCTCAGCAAATTAGATGAGTTGAAAATTAAACATACTTACTACGAATATCCAGGCGGGCATACATGGCCGGTGTGGAGGAATGATTTGTTACATTTTGCGCCGCTACTTTTTAAATAATAAAATAAATGAAAAGTGCCATGACACACACAAGGTTTGTAAATTGGAATCATATGATAATGCAAATGAAGAAGCTAAAGATTTGTTTAATTTGGATTTGTTTATTTCCATTCTCTGTTCAGGCACAGCGAATCATAAATCTTTATCCCGGAAATATTCCGAATTCAAAGAAAACTGAGCTAAAAGATATTCCGCAAAATCCTTCAGAAGGATTGGTGTGCCGGGTTATCACACCAACGTTGGAAATGTATTTGCCGGAAAAAGATAACGCTTCCGGTGCAGCGGTGGTTATCTGTCCCGGCGGTGGTTATAGTGTAATTGTTTATGGTGGCGAAGGAGTATTGACGGCAAAAGAATTTGCCAAAAAAGGTGTTGCTGCATTTGTGCTAAAATATCGTTTGCCGAACGATTCTTTCCAGGTGAATAAAACCATTGCGCCTTTGCAGGATGCGCAGCAGGCAATTAAGATGGTGCGTGACAGCGCATTGGTTTGGGGTATTGATGCAAACAAAGTTGGTATCATGGGTTTTTCTGAGGGTGGTCATGTAGCTTCAACCGAAGCAACGCATTTTAGTAAAGCGCTGATAGAAAATAAAAGCAACACAAACCTGCGCCCTGATTTTCAAATATTGGTGTATCCTGTTATCAGCATGCAGGATAGTTTAACTCATAAAGATTCGCGAAGACAATTGCTGGGCACAAATCCTTCAAAAGAAACGATTGACCTTTATTCAAATGAATTGCAGGTGAATAAAAATTCACCACCTGCATACATTACCCAGGCTGCGGATGATAAAGTGGTGGATGTGGACAATAGCATCATTTATTTTGAAAAACTCAGGCATAATAATGTGCCTGTTGAAATGCACATTTATGAAAAAGGCAACCACGGTTTTGTATTCAGGCACCCGGGATGGATGGAGCCTTTGTTTGAGTGGATGCAAAGCCATAATTGGATGAACAAATAAAAAATTGGGTAACGCATTTTTTTCAGGAGAAAGAAATGCAATATTAAAAAATAAATAGCTGGTTGAAAATGCTTTAAAAGCCCGAAGGGCTGATATGATTATAGAAAAAATGGATAAAGAGATTGATGTTAAACCCCGAAGGGGTGGCATGCTAAAAACAGCGAGAATATCACTCCTTCGGAGTTTTAATCTTTCTATGCTCGCTATTATAATCATTGCACCCCTGTCCGTCCGGTCAGGCGGGCTTCAGGGTTAGTGTTAAAAACAGAGGATTGATAAAAAAAATATAGAAATCTCACTTTAGGCTATTAATTAAAAAAAGAAATTTATGAAACAAAAAACATCAATAAAACTTCGTTTACTGTTGTTGATAGCAGCAGCTTTCATTATTCGTCCTGGATTTTCACAAACGCCTGTGATAACTTTAAATCTGGCTAATGCAAATACTAATGTAAGCCCGATGTTATACGGATTAATGACGGAAGAAATCAACCATTCTTATGATGGTGGTTTGTATGCAGAATTGATAAGCAACAGGATATTTAAAGATAGTAAAACAGAGCCCGAAGGATGGAGTCTGGTGAAAGATAATCCATCGGCAGAAGCAGCTATAAAATTAATAGGCGCTGAAGAGCACGTGCCAAATGATGAACGTCGAAATGCAATAAATGGAGCCATGCAAGCCTGTTTGCGGCTCACAGTAGAAAAGGCTGACGGAAGAGTCGGCATTGCCAATGAAGGTTACTGGGGTATTCCTGTAAAACCTTCTACTACGTACAAAGCTTCTTTTTTCATCAAAGGAACGGCACGTACTCCACCTCCCCGCTGGCCCTGGGAGCCAAAACCTACCACGCCTGAACTTCCGGATATTGAAAACAATACTGCAGGCCCTATAACAGTTTCGATTGAAAGCAATGACGGGAAAACGGTTTATGCAACAGGTACTATCAATCTTGAAAAAAGTATTTACTGGAAACAATATGAAGTTAACTTAACCACGGCTGCTGATGTAACACCCACTAAGGATGCACGCTTTGTAATTTCTACCGACCGTGTTGGTGTATATTATTTTAATCTGGTTTCTTTGTTTCCGCCAACCTATAATAATCAACCAAATGGTTTCCGACCAGACCTGATGCAAATGTTGGTAAATATGAAACCAAAATTTCTTCGTTTTCCCGGTGGCAATTTTTTAGAAGGCCCCAAAATTACAGATGCTTTTCCATGGAAAGAAACGCTCGGGCCGATTGCAAACAGGCCGGGGCATAATGGTTCCTGGGGTTATCGGGCCACCGATGGAATGGGTTTGCTTGAATTTTTGGAATGGACGGAAGATATGGGCGCAGAGCCGCTTTTAGCCATTTATGCCGGATATTCTTTGGATGGCGACCACATAGATGCGGGGCCGCTTTTAAAACCTTATGTGGATGACGCTTTGGATGAGATAGAATATGTTATTGGTGATACCAGCACGTACTGGGGCGCTGAACGTGCTGAAGACGGGCATCCTGAACCATTCAAACTTAAGTATGTAGAAATTGGTAATGAAGATTGGTTTGACAGGTCGAAAAGTTATGATGGAAGATTTAACCAGTTTAGAACGGCTATAGAAGCAAAATATCCACAATTAATATGTATCTCTACCATAAGCAGGAAACAATTTCCTCAAATGAAATATTTATTGAGTAAAACCCCGGAAGTGGTGGATGAACATTATTACCGCGATTCCTGGGATATGTGGGAGAACGCTTCTCAATTTGATACATACGACCGCAACGGGCCTAAAATATTTGTGGGCGAATGGGCTACACGTGAGGGAGCTCCTACCACTAATTTAAATGCCGCTCTTGGTGATGCCGCCTGGATGACGGGCATGGAACGCAATTCGGATTTGGTAATCATGTCTTGTTATGCGCCGTTATTTGTAAACGTAAGCAAAGATTCTGTTACAGGAAAAAGAGCATGGCAATGGAATTCAGATTTAATCGGCTACGATGCGCTGAATAGTTATGGCTCGCCATCTTATTATGTACAAAAATTATTCAGTCATTATTTAGGTAATAAAATTGTACCGGCAACAGCTGCAAACATACCCATGCAAAAAGCGCCTCTTTCAAGAAGAGACAGTGCCGAAGGCAAAGCACCTAAATCAGTTCCAACCATATTTTATTCGGCCACGATGAATGATACAACGGGAACACTGTATCTGAAAATTGTAAACATTACAGCAAAAAAGCAAGAGGTCAAAATCAATCTTGATGGTAACGGGAAAGTGGCTCCTGAGGCAGCACTGATAGTAGTGAAAGGTGACAAACCAAGTGAGACCAATACCATCATAGACCGGAAAAGAATAATTCCTGAAACGGAAACAATCAAAGGAATTAAAAAGTCTTTTTCAAGAAAGCTTGACCCTTATTCTGTCAGCATATTTGAAATTAAAACAAGCAAATAGAAACAATTTCTAAGATGGTAAATAAAATATTCATCCAATTTTAATCACAAATAAAACAATCATCATGAAGTATCTACTCACAGCCTTGCTCCTTTTTGGATTCATGGTTACAAACGCACAAAACACGATTGATGGCACCTGGAAAGGCTCCCGCGAAACTCCGAACGGGACTATGGAATTTACTTACACTTTTAAAGTACAGGGCGACACATTAACTGGGGTTATAAAATCACAATATGGTGAGGTACCGTTGGAAAATGGAAAAGTTGATGGGAAGAAGTTTTCTTACAGCATTAGCTTCAACGACAGGAGCATTGATTTTACAGCTGAACTCGTAAGTGACGACCAGATAATCACCAAAAATGAAAGAGGTGAGACTAAGTTGTCAAGGGTAAAAGAATAGCCGGAAAGACTACTGCAGTTACGCCAAACAAAAAAGGTATCAGGCATCTTTTTTAAAAGTGTCTGGTTCCTTATTCTGTAAGCATATTGGAAGTAAACGGAAGCAATCGTTTTTATGAATTTATAGGATACTTCGCATAAATTAAAGCAACAGATAATGATTAAAACAAATCTTTTAAAACGAATTAAATTAAATAAGGTATTCTTTTTTTCAGGTGCATTTGCAATAAGTATTTTCACTTTTAAAGTTGTTCATGCCCAGGAAAAATTATATCCTAACGAATTCAATTTAGGCGATGTAAAATTATTGGACGGACCCTTTAAACATGCCCGTGATTTAAATATTCAAACACTTTTAAAATATAAAGTTGACCGCTTATTAGCTCCCTATTTAAAAGAAGCCGGCTTAACGCCAAAAGACTCAAGTTATCCAAATTGGATAGGGCTCGATGGACATATTGGTGGGCATTATTTATCTGCCTTGTCGATGAACGTTGCCGCTACAAATAATGCCGAATGCAGAAATCGTATGGATTATATGATTGCAGAATTGAAGGCTTGTCAAGAGTCAAATACCGCTAAACATCCAAGCTGGGGTAAAGGTTATGTGGGTGGCGTACCTAACAGCGCGGCAATTTGGTCAACATTAAAAAATGGTAACTTCAAAGCTTATCATTCAGCTTGGGCTCCCTGGTACAATGTGCACAAAATGTATGCAGGCTTACGCGATGCGTGGTTATATACTGGCAATAAAGAAGCGAAAAAAATGTTCCTGAAATTCTGCGATTGGGGAATAGCCATTACCTCGAAATTGTCTGAACAACAGATGCAGTCAATGTTAGATACAGAGCAAGGTGGCATGGATGAAATGTTTGCTGACGCTTATCAGATGACCGGCGATAAAAAATATATTGTTGCCGCCGAACGTTTTTCGCACCACATGCTTTTATATCCAATGTCAAAAGGAATAGATAATTTGGATAATAAACATGCCAATACGCAAATACCGAAAGTAGTAGGCTTTCAAAGAATTGCAGAGCTGACACAAGATCCAAAATTTGTCAAAGCGGCCAGTTTCTTTTGGCAAACAGTTACCTCCAATCGTTCTTTGGCTTTCGGTGGAAACAGCAGGAGGGAGTTTTTTCCAAGTGCAACATCTTGTATGGATTACATAGACGATGTAGAAGGACCTGAATCTTGCAATTCATACAATATGCTTAAACTTACTGAAGATTTGTTTAGAGGGCATTCATTGGCTAAGTATGCCGATTATTATGAAAGAACATTGTACAATCATATTTTATCTATTCAAAATCCTATAACTGGCGGTTATGTTTATTTTACACCGGTAAGGCCACGTAGTTATAAAGTATATTCAGCACCTAATGAAGCAATGTGGTGCTGTGTAGGTACGGGAATGGAAGATCATAGTAAGTATAATGAGTTTATTTATACACATCAGCATGATTCTTTATTCTTAAACTTATATATTCCCTCTGTACTTAATTGGAAGAATAAAGGAGTTGAAATAAAACAGCAAACAAATTTCCCTTATGAAGAAAAAACGAAGCTGGTAATAACCAAAGGAGCTTCCCATTTTACTTTAATGGTGCGTTATCCTTACTGGGTAGCGGCAGGAAAATTGCAGATAAAAGTGAATGGTAAAACTGTTTCTTATCAATCAAAACCCACATCATATATTGGTATTGAACGCAACTGGAGAAAAGGAGATGTGGTAGATATATCGTTGCCTATGCACAACTCAATTGAGCATCTGCCGAATGTGCCGGATTATATTGCCATTATGCACGGGCCTATACTTTTAGGCGCAAAAACAGGTACAGAAGACATGAAAGGTATGATTGCGGATGACAGCCGCTGGGGGCATATTCCAAGCGGCAAAATGTTGCCATTAGATAAAGCTCCTATCATTATTGCAGATAGCATGTCTGAAATTACCAATAGTTTGGTGCCAATAAAAAATAAGCCACTTTATTTTACTGTGCCTAATCTAAAATTGATTAATCCGATAAAAGTTGTTTTAGAACCTTTTTATAAAATTCAGGAATCGAGATATATGATGTATTGGCTGTCCTTGAGCAATGAAGGATATCAAAAGTATATTGATTCCATTGCAGCATCCGAAAAAGAAAAACTCGACCTGGACAAACGCACCGTTGATTTTATAACACCGGGTGAACAACAACCTGAAGTGGACCATGCGATGCAAAGCGATAAATCAAGAACAGGCAATAACCAGGACCAAATGTTTCGCGAAGCATTTAATGGTGGCTATTTCAGTTACAACATGGTTACCAATAATGAAACAGGTTTGAGTTTACTGGTTCGCTATTGGGGCGCTGAATGGGGCAGCCACAAATTTGATATTTACATCGATAATGAAAAATTAGCATCAGAAGATAATACCGGCAAATGGAATCTATCACAATTTAAAGAAATATCCTATCCCATTCCTGATGGAATGATAAAAGGTAAAGCAAATGTGCGTGTGAAATTTGTAGCATTGGACGAAAGCTCGGCCGGCCCTGTGTATTATGTGAGGTTGGTAAAAAATAAATGATAAATAATAAATAATAAAAGTTTACGGTATTGAACAGGAAAGATTTTAAAAGAATTTCTCATCATGAAAAAAATAATTGCAGCTATTTTTCTTTTATCGTTTTTGGGTACGAATAGTAAGGCGCAAAATGTTCACAGTGATAACGGCAACGGCACTTACACCAATCCTGTTATTGCTGCCGATTTTCCTGACCCTGATGTAATAAGAGTTGGTGATACCTATTACATGGTGAATACTACAATGTTTATTTTTCCGGGTGTTACTATTTTAAAATCGCATGATTTAGTTAACTGGCAATATTGCAGTAATGCCGTTCCTCGTTTTGATTTCAGCAAATGCTACGACCTTGATGGATGCAATCGTTATGGGCACGGGCAATGGGCCACGAGCATAAAATATCATAACGGAAAATTTTATTTACTATTTATTACTTTGAATGAAGGTGGCTTTACGTGTACTGCAACCAAAGCCGAAGGACCATGGCACATCACACATTTACCCAAAGGTTTTTATGACCCCGGATTATTTTTTGATGATGATGGAAAAGTTTACGTAGCACAAGGCTATAATAAAATTTCAATAACCGAAGTGAACGACAGCCTTGTTGCTGTTGGGCCTGATTCATTGGTTTATACCGGCGATATTCGCAGGGGGCTTGAAGGAACACATGTATATAAAATCAACGGTTATTATTATTTGTATTGTACTTATGGTGGAAGAGATGGCATACAAGTCGCATTGCGTTCCAAAAATATTTACGGCCCTTACAAACAGAAAGTGGTTATCTATGATACAACAAGAGGGATAAATTATGGCATCCATCAAGGTGCATTAATTCAAACACAAACCGGTGAATGGTGGACGATGTTATTTGTTGATAGCGGACCGTTTGGTCGTTTCCCTTCACTTCAACCTGTAACCTGGGTTGATGGCTGGCCAATGGTTGGTGTTAACGGTAAAGCAGTGGTAACCTATAAAAAGCCAAACGTTGGCAAAACATATCCTATCAAAAATTTCCCTACCTCCGATGAATTTAATGAAACGAGATTAGGCATGCAATGGGGATGGAATCATAATCCCGATTCAACAAAATGGTCGCTTACAAAAAGACGTGGCTATTTAAGGTTGATGACAGCCACCGTGACATCAGATTTTAGAATGGCACGTAATACGCTTACGCAAAGACCATTTGCAAAACGAGACCAAACCATTCCGACAATCGCCACCACCAAAATGGATGTTCGCAAAATGAAAGATGGCGACATTGCAGGGCTCGCAGTTTTCCAGGACCCTTATGCATACATTGCAGTAAAACAACAAAAAGGCAAGAAATATATTTTGATGGTGAACAATGGTAAAACTATTGATTCTGTTTCCATCCGTGCATCAACAATTTATCTGCGGACTCTTGCATCGAATGCAAGTGATAAAGCCAGCTTTGAATACAGTACCAACAATAAAAGCTATAAACCAATTGGTGAAGATTTAATCATGCGGTTCAGCTTAAAAATATTTACTGGAAATAAATTTTGTCTATTCAATTATGCTACAAAACAGGAAGGTGGTTATGTAGATTTTGATTGGTTTAGAGTTGATTAATGAAAAAATGAATTGGTTATAAACATCTGAATAAATGATTGACCTGGTATGAAATATTGTATAAAACTCTTACTATTCTCCTCTTTTACGGTAGCGCTGACAAATAATTTATCAGCGCAAAATCCGCTTATCAGGAATATGTATTCTGCCGACCCTTCTGCAAGAGTTTTTGGAGATAGCGTTTATGTATATCCGTCACATGATATTCTGGCAACGTCGGGTCACGGACGCATTGGTTGGTTTTGTATGGCAGATTATCATGTGTTTGCGTCGAAGAATTTAACTGACTGGAAAGATGACGGAATTGTGGTTTCGCAAACAACAGTTCCCTGGACAAAGCCTGATGCCTATAGTATGTGGGCGCCTGATTGTATTTACAGGAATGGGAAATATTATTTCTATTTTCCGGCTCCGCCAAAAGACATGCGCCTTGGAAGAGGTTTTGCCATTGGTGTTGCCATAGCAGATAAACCGTCAGGCCCATTTATTCCACAGGCCGAACCTATTGAAGGAGTCCATGGAATTGACCCCAATGTTTTTATTGATAAAGATGGGCAGGCATATTTATATTTTGCGTTGGGAAATATTTATGGAGTGAAATTGAAAAGCAATATGCTTGAACCCGATGGTGAAATTAAAACACTGGGAACCTTGCCTGATAAAGGTTTGAAGGAAGGACCTTTCTTATTTGAACGTAAAGGAATTTATTACCTAACCTACCCGCATGTTGAAAATAAAACAGAAAGGCTTGAATATGCAATGAGCGATAATCCTCTTGGCCCATTTAAAGTTACGGGTGTGTTAATGGATGAAATACCCGGGTGCTGGACTAATCATCAATCCGTCATTCAATACAATGATCAATGGTACTTATTTTATCATCACAACGACCTTTCCCCAAACTTTGATAAAGCCCGTTCTATAAGAGCGGATAGTTTATTTTTTAATGCTGATGGTACGATAAAAAAAGTGATACCAACATTACGTGGTATTGGCGTAACTAACGCAATATCTCAAATACAAATTGATAGGTACACTGCTAAAGCTGATGAAGGTGTTATTGTTGATTTTATGGATACTTCGAATAGGTTTAACGGATGGAAAACCACATTCAGCAAATCCAATGCATGGATTCAATACAACACAGTTGATTTTGGAAAGAAAAAATTAAAGTCTGTTGTTATAAGAGCTATTGCAGAGTCTGGTGGCACGCTAAAAATTCATGTCAAAAGTATTGAAGGGCCGGTTGTGGCAGAAGTAATAATTCCTAAAAGCAATAAATGGAAACTTATCAAAGCTCGCTTGCTAAAGTTTGAAGGAGGACTTCAAGACCTTTTCATTGTATCCGGAGATAATAATCAAATAGCAGTGGATTGGATTAAGTTTCAATAAACAGTAAATGTTTTCGTAAAAATAATTGGTATGAAATTAAAAATTAAAATGCCTGAGAGCCCTTCTGAAAAACAATAATATTTAATTCTGAAAATTTTTATGATGTACAAAAAAATAAATTTGTTTTTGAGTTTATTGCTTGCGATATCTTCTGGTATGGCACAGCAGGCTCCTGACTGTAAAGTGCCAATCGTTGTAGGCACGCATGAATTCAAATATACTAATCCAATTACACGTGATACTTCTCTTTCTATGCGTGACTATTTCATTATTAAAGTGGGCAATAAATGGTATTGCACAGGAACATCTAATCCTGTGTGGACGGGACCAAACCCTGGAGTTCGTCTTTTAGTTTCTGATGATCTTATCCATTGGAAACAATATTCCTGGTTGATAGACGCCAATAAATTGCCTCCCGATTGTCCTTATAATGGACGTTTTTGGGCACCCGAAATTCATTTCATAAAAAACAAATATTGGCTTACAATAAACAGTGGCAAGGTGACAACCGAAGATCCTAAGGGAATGAAAACACATAGCATTTGGTTATTTTCTTCCGATAGTGTAACGGGGCCTTATAAACTTGTCAATGGCCCATTAACAAACCAGTATAACAATGATGCCACGTTGTTTGAAGATGATGATGGGCAAACCTATCTCTATTGTAGTGGGAATGGATTATTCCAGGCAAAGATCGATTTAAATACAGGCAAGCTTACTACCCCAATAGAAAAGTTTCTTGATAAAAGGCAACCGGGTTGGCCTGAGTGGATGGTAGGTGGTATTGAAGCTCCATTTGTTATAAAAAAGGATGGTACTTACTTCATGTTTTTTTCAACGTGGACGCGTGGTTACGAAATCGGATTACTTAAATCGAAATCTCCTTTAGGGCCATGGAAGCTAGCTAGCTGTGAACCAATTTTTGGAACCAGGAAAAAAGGCTATCGTCCTGAACTGGCGAAGGCCAGTGGTTATGCAAATTTAAAATATCAGGATACAGAAGATCCTTATTGCGAGGCAGCCTCGAATTCTTTGTTTATTGGTCCTGACGGAAAATTGTGGAATTCTTGTCACTATCTGATGTACCAAAAACGTCCGTACCCTTACAGC
>DATKQQ010000368.1:0-3619 GCA_035532615.1 Hanamia sp. | reverse complement strand
ATGAAGAGAAAGGGTGCAATAAAAGAAAAGGTTGCCTTTTATCCCTGGGCGCCCGTGCTTTTTATTTTGGTTACAATTGGTTTATTGATTGCCACATTCATTAATCAGCCAAAACTTTCATTGATTGGTTTGGGATTAATGGTAACCGGCATTCCTGTTTATTATATTTTTAAAAGAAGAAAAAATAATGAAGGATGAATCTTCGAAACGAGTTGAGAAAATAAAAGGCGGTACTGTGGATAGCGGCTTTAATTTACCTGCTAAGTATGTGGGCAATTTTAAGAACGGTTCCCAAATGAAAGAAAAGTAAATATTCAAATATCGCAGGTCTTGAAAAAGTGTAAATTGTTACTTTATTAATCTGATGATCTCCATCTGAATAATTGAAAAAAGTATAAAGTCTGTCTGCCGAAGCGGCAGCGCAGGCAGGTAAAGATAGTGAAGGAAGTACATTTATTATTCAATTGCCTGTTGTCTGAACTCCGCCACGGCGGACAGGTAAGATTCTTTTGATTGAAAGATTGACAGGATTAAGGGAACAATCATAGTAATCCTTACATCTTATAAATCATGGTTCAGACGATTTATGATATTGTGAAGGCGCATGACGGAGAAATAAAAATAGAGACGAAGGAAGGTGAAGGGACGGAGTTTATACTTCAATTACCTGCCTCCTGGTTTTAGGATGAGTAGGATCAAAAGATGGCGCAGAAAAAGAACCTGATATAAAACATCTAAATTAAAATAACATGAATATCCAACTGGAACAAAGGTTAATTGCAAAAAATGCCGCACTGGAAAAAGAGCTGGACGCAAAAAATCGGGAATTGGAAATTGAAGCCTCATTAGAAAGGGTTCGCGTAAAAGCCATGGCTATGCAGGAGTCCGATGAGCTGACCGGGCTTATAGCCAAAGTATATGAAGAGCTGAAGAAGCTTGATTTCGTTCTTACCCGTGCAATGATTTGGATATTTAATCCTGTTGATTTGTCTTACCAGAACTGGATGGCCAACAGGGAAACAGGAGCAAGCCCCGGGAGTTACCTTGTAAAATATAATGAATCCCCTTCTTATCTGGCCCGGTTAAAAGGATGGAAAGGGCGGATTGCTAAATGGGAATACGTTCTGAGTGGGGAGGATAAGCGGGCATGGGACCAATTCCTTTTTAATGAAACCGGACTATCGGGGCTGCCTGACGTGGTGAAGGAGGGAATGAAGGAGAGCGAACGGATCATCCTCAATGCTTCATTCAGCAATTTCGGAGGATTGGCTGTATCAGGGCTTGAGCCGCTGCCAGATGAACAGATGGACATCCTTTACCGTTTCGGAAAAGTATTTGATCTGACTTATACCCGTTTCTTCGATTTGCAAAAAGCCGAAGCGCAGGCAAGAGAGGCGCAAATAGAACTGGCATTGGAACGTGTTCGTGCAAGAACGATGGCGATGCAGCATAGTAATGAGCTGGCAGAAACTGCATCCTTGCTATTTAAACAAATAGCAGATTTAGGTACCAGGCAATGGGCAAGTGGTTTTGTTATCAGGCAGGCAGATGATGTTTCCGCTACTGCATGGATGTCAAATCCTGATGGAAGTGTGGCGAATCCTTTTACAACGCCTGATACGGAAGATCCTTTCCACCAACAGATTTACGAAGCCACGCAAAGTGGAAAAGATTTATTTGTAATGGAATCGGATGGTAAAGAACTGGAAGAAACATACAAATACATGTTTACAATTCCGGATGCTAAGAAATATTTTGACGCAATTATAAGCATAGGGTTTCAAATACCAACGTTTCAAATTACGCATTGCGCTTTTTTTTCACAAGGCTTCCTCATGTTCATCACCTATGAGCCGGTTCCCGAAATGTGGGATATTTTCAAACGCTTTGCAAAAGTCTTTGAACAAACCTATACCCGTTTTCTTGATCTGCAAAAAGCCGAAGCACAGGCAAGGGAAGCGCAGATAGAAGCCGCATTGGAAAGGGTAAGGTCAAAAACTATGGGCATGCATAAAAGCGCTGATTTATTAGAAGTAATCAGTGTTTTATCAGAGCAATTTCTGCTTCTCGGATTCAAAATTCACTCAGCTAATTTTAATACCAGCTATCGTCAGAAAGACTGGAATCTTTGGTTATATAATCCCGGAACTCCAATGTATCCTGACCAAATTCACATTCCCTATCTCGATAATCCTTTCTTCAACCGCACATTGGAAAGCCTTGCTAACGGCGCTGACTTTACTGCATTTGTTTTTACCAAAGAAGAAAAAGACGGATTCCGCGATCATTTGTATTCTACCACAATTGCTAAAAATGCTTCTGAAGAAAGAAAAAGATTTTCTTACGGTGCCCCGGGTTTTGCATGGTCAACTGTTTATTTAAAAAATACAGCATTGACAATTGCCAATTACGATGCCGAACCCTATACGGAAGAACAGAACGCCATTCTTCGCAAGTTTGGAAATGTGTTTGAACAATCATACACCCGTTTCCTTGATCTTCAAAAAGCAGAAGCGCAGGCAAGAGAAACTCAAATAGAATTAGGGTTGGAAAGAGTGAGGGCAAAGGCTATGGCCATGCAATCAAGTGAAGATGTTGGTTCGGCCACAGCCATTGTATTTAACGAAATTACTTTATTAAGAGTTGAAACCATGCGATGTGGTATCACCATCATTCACCCTGATAAAACTGCAGATGTGTGGGCTGCTACAACAACTAATGAAGGAAAAGAAATGAAAGGCGTTGGCAGTATTAATTTTAATGAACATCCATTATGGGTTGGTTTATTCGATGCATGGCAGGATAAGAAAGAAAATTTTTCATACCACTTAAAAGGAGATGATCTAAAGACTTATTATAAAGCATTAGCCAATTCACCCAATTACTCAGCATCTTATTTAAAAAAAGATGAATTGCCGGAACACTTTTTTTATGCAAGCTTTTTTGAAGAAGGCGCCGTATTTACTTTTTCACTGCAACCGCATGATGAAGAAAATCAAAAAATACTTAAAAAATTCACGGCAGTATTTTCACTTACATTTCGTCGATATCAGGATTTGAAACAAGCCGAAGCGCAAACAAGAGAAGCAAAAATAGAAGCATCGCTGGAAAGGGTACGCGGAAAAGCAATGTCCATGCATAGTTCACGGGATTTGGCTGATACGATTGAAGTATTTTATCATGAAGTGGAATCGCTCAGCATCACCCCCCGGCGATGTGGCGTGGGTCTAATGGATAAAGAAACTCATTTTGCTGAACTTTCTACAATGAACACAACTGAACTGGGGGAATCAATTGAAATTATCGGTAAACTTAAAATGGAAGGCCATCCTGTGCTTGAAGGCGTCTATGATAATTGGGTTTTACAAAAAGAATACCATCCTGTTTTGCGGGGCGATGAAATAAAACAATACTATCAATTGATCAGGCCACAAATAGCCTATCCCGATTATCCGACAGATATGACTCAATACGGTTATTTCTTCTTCTTCAATGAAGGAGGTGTATATGCATGGACGGAAAAAGAATTATCTGAAGATGAATTAAAAATTTACCGCCGGTTTACCTCTGTGCTTAGTCTCACTTACAAACGATATAAAGATTTAAAAGATGCAGAAGC
>DATKQQ010000367.1:0-5961 GCA_035532615.1 Hanamia sp. | reverse complement strand
GACGTAATCGCTATGAAAAAAATGGGTGATTACACTTCTGATGAAGGCCGCGCTATTCACAATGAAAGTCTTCGTAAAAAAGATTACAGCCGGTACACGGGTTTAACTTACTGGACACCTAACATCAATATCTTTCGTGATCCGAGATGGGGACGGGGGCAGGAAACTTATGGTGAAGATCCATTTCTTACCAGCATGATTGGAACCGCATTTGTACAAGGCTTACAAGGGAATGATCCGAAATATCTAAAAGCTGCAGCGTGCGCCAAACACTATGCAATTCACAGCGGCCCCGAACCATTGCGCCATGTTTTTGATGTAAAAGTTAGTAATCATGATCTTTGGGATACTTACCTTCCTGCGTTTAGGCAGTTGGTAGTAAATGCAAAGGTGGCTGGCGTAATGTGCGCTTACAATGCGTATGCAGGACAACCTTGTTGTGGTAACGATAAATTAATGGTAGATATTTTGCGCAATAAATGGAAGTTTGCAGGCTACGTAACTTCTGATTGCGGTGCCATTGATGATTTTTATGAAACGCACAAAATGTTTCCGGATGCAGAAAGTTCCGCCACTGATGCCGTGTTGCACGGTACCGATGTGGAATGTGGCAATCGTACTTACAAGACTTTGATCCAGGCCGTGAAAGACGGAAAGATAACAGAAAAAGATATTGATGTTTCTCTAAAAAGATTATTTACCATTCGGTTTAGGCTAGGTATGTTTGATCCTCCTAAAATGGTAAAGTATGATCAAATTCCGATTACCGATTTGGAGAGCAAGCCACATAAAGAACTTGCTTTGAAAATGGCAAAAGAATCAATTGTTTTGCTTCGCAATGTTCCGATGCCAGGACAAGAAAATAATTTGTTGCCTTTGAATAAAAATATAAAGAGAATTGCTGTATTAGGTCCCAATGCTGACAATGCCAATACGCAATTAGGAAATTATAATGGACAACCCTCAGTTGTTACAACAGTATTACAGGGAATAAAAGATAAGTTGCCTGGCGCTGATATTTTTTATTCAAGAGCTACTGATTTCGTATCGACAGAACCTGAAGATTTTTCAAAGTTGATTGATAGTATTAAAGATGCTGATGTTATCATTTATGTGGGTGGAATATCTCCCAGGCTGGAAGGAGAAGAAATGAAAGTAAGTAAACCCGGCTTTAGCGGAGGGGACCGCACCAGTATTGATTTGGCCGCCGTGCAAACTGATTTTTTGAAAGCCTTAAAAGCAACGGGTAAACCAATAGTGTTTGTGATGATGACAGGAAGTGCTTTGGCTATTCCCTGGGAGGAAGGAAACTTGCCTACCGGACAGGCAGGTATTCCTGCAATTGTGAATGCATGGTATGGCGGAGAGGCTGCTGGTACTGCTGTTGCAGACGTTTTATTTGGTGATTACAGTCCTTCAGGAAGATTGCCCGTAACCTTTTATAAAAGTGATTCTGATCTTCCTCCTTTTGATGATTACTCTATGCAAAACAGAACATATCGCTATTTTAAAGGCGTTCCTTTATATCCTTTTGGTTTTGGGTTGAGCTATACGAAATTCGTTTATAGCAATCTGAAATTATCTAAAACGAAAATCAAAAAGAATGAGTCTGTTAATGTTGAAGTAACGGTTACGAATAAGGGTAAAATGAAAAGTGATGAAGTGGTTCAATTATACCTTACACACCTTAAAAGGGGCCCTGATGATCCTTTGTATTCTCTAAAAGGATTCAGGAGAATTACGCTTTTGCCCGGCGCATCTGAGAAAGTAAGATTTACCGTTACGCCTGATATGATGAAATTAGTAAATCAAGATGGTAAAAGTGTTTTAAATTCAGGGGAAATAAAGATAAGTATTGGAGGATCTTTGCCATCGAAAAGAAGTGAGGAGTTGGGTGCCGCAAAACCGGTAGCAACTATTTTAAGTATAGAATAATTTTATCAGTATAAAAAAAAGGAAATGTTATTATTAGGAATTGATATTGGAACTTCTTTTATAAAGGTTTCTGTGGTGGATGCAGACACACAGCAATCTGTTGCTTCTGCTCAATACCCTGAAACAGAAACCCCAATCAAATCGCTTCAATCTGGATGGGCAGAGCAATCACCTGAGATGTGGTGGGAGCATACCGTTCAGGCATTTAAAAAATTAAATGCAACAAAAAGATTTGATCCGAAAAATATTGCAGCAATTGGAATTTCTTACCAGATGCATGGATTGGTAATTGTGGATAAACAACAAAAAGTTTTAAGAGACGCTATTATCTGGTGCGACAGCAGAGCCATAAATATTGGTGAAAATGCTTTTAATAAAATCGGAAAGGAAATATGCTCCTCAAGTCTTTTAAATTCTCCTGGAAATTTTACAGCTTCCAAATTAGCATGGGTAAAGAATAATGAACCGGGAATTTACAAGCAGATTGATAAAATCATGTTGCCGGGAGATTTTATCGCCATGAAATTAACAGGACAAATTACCACAACCTCTTCTGCATTATCCGAAGGGATATTCTGGGATTTTATAAAAGACGAAATATCAAAGGATATTATGGCACATTTTGATTTTGATGATTCGTTGATTCCAAAAGTGCAGACGTTATTTTCATCGCACGGTAAAGTATCCCCTGATAGAGCCAAACAGTTAGGCATAAACGAAAATATTCCGGTTACTTATAAAGCAGGCGATCAACCCAATAATGCGTTATCATTAAATGTACTGGAACCCGGCGAAGTAGCCGCCAATGCAGGTACTTCCGGTGTTATTTATGCAGTAACTGACAAATTATTATTTGACAAATATTCGAGAGTAAATAGTTTTGTTCATGTAAATCATGAAAAAGGGAATAAACGAATAGGAGTACTTCTTTGTATCAATGGTGCAGCTATCATGTATAGCTGGATCAAAAAAGTGTGCGGGGAAAATTTAAGTTATAAAGAAATGGATGCAAAAGCCTCTAAAATAAATCCGGGGAGTGATGGTTTATTTATATTACCATTTGGCAACGGAGCTGAACGTATGTTGCAAAATAAAATGATAGGCGCACACATCAGTAACATTGATCTAAACAAGCATACGAATGCTCATATTTTCCGGGCTATTCAGGAAGGAATTGCATTTGCTTTTCGTTACGGACTGGACATCATGAGAGAAAATGATTTGCATCCGACAATTATCCGCGCAGGTAAAGCCAATTTGTTTTTGAGTGATGTATTTATTCAGTCATTTGTAAATGCCACCGGTGTGGCTGTAGAGTTATATGAGAATGATGGAAGCGTAGGAGCTGCATTGGGCGCCGGCATTGGTGCCGGTATTTATAAATCCTATAATGAAGCTTACTCGAATTTTAAACCACTGGGAAAATTTGAACCTTCTAATGTTGATTTGTATGATGGATTATATAAGGAATGGAAAAAATTGCTGGAAGCGAAGCTGAAGTAGGTCTTTGATAAAGACTTTGTTCCCGAATAAATGATTCCCCTTTATTTTTTTGTTTACTTTTCCTTTATCTGGTACTTTTCCTCTGATTAATTTCAGAAGTATTTTTAAAAGAACCGGAGATTAGAATTTGAAGTACTTCTTGGGACAGGATTTAATACACTCGAAAATCGTCAAATAAACTTCTTTTTTGTTATTAATTTTCCTTTCCGTAAATTACAACTATGGAAACATTCCTTAAAAAATTATTTGGGAATCAATCGCTTATAAAAAGATTTTTTATCTTTTTTGTTGTACTATTTTTGTTTCCTTCCTTCTCATTTGCGCAAAAGGTAATTTCTATCAATCTTGATGAAAGTATCAATCCTTCCTCCGCAGAATACATTCAACAGGGAATTGAAAAGGCTGAAAAAGAAAATGCGGAATGCCTTGTTATCAATATGAATACTCCGGGAGGTTTATTGACTTCTACAAGAGATATTGTTACTAATATTATGCGGTCGAAAGTGCCGGTAATTGTATATATTTCCCCAACAGGAGCTCATGCCGGCTCTGCGGGAACATTTATTACAATGGCTGCAAATATTGCAGCTATGGCTCCGGGGACTAATATCGGCGCAGCTCACCCGGTTAACCTGCAAGGGAAAACGGATGCGGTAATGAATGAAAAAGTAACCAACGATGCAGCGGCTTTTATAAGATCAATTGCTGAAAAAAGAGGAAGAAATGTGCAATGGGCAGAGGATGCAGTACGCAACAGTGTTTCAATTACCGAACAGGAAGCACTTCAAAATAATGTAATCAATTTGATAGCCGTTAATGAAAGAGATCTATTGACGCAGATTGATGGAAAGCAGGTACAGTTAAATAATGGTATCAAAACCCTGAATACAAAAAACGCAACTATAGAAACTTTGGAAATGGGCTTCTTTCAAAAAGTGTTGAGCAGGCTTAGCGACCCTAATATTACTTACATTATTATGATGCTTGGATTTTTTGGACTTTTGTTTGAATTGTTTAATCCCGGTGCAATTTTCCCTGGCATTGTAGGAGTTATTTGTTTGATACTAGCTTTTTATTCCATGAGTTCCATGCCGGTAAATTATGCAGGTTTATCATTGATTGTTTTTGGGATTATTCTTTATCTGTTGGAGATTAAAATTGTCAGTCATGGAATGTTAGCCATTGGCGGAACGATTTCTGTTTTATTGGGATCATTGATTTTATTCCGAACCAGCCCAATAGAAAATTTTGTTTCTTTATCACACACAGTGATTTTTTCCGTCACGGCTGTGACAGCATTATTTTTTCTTTTCCTTGTTACCATGGGATTAAGGGCACAAAGAACAAAACCGGTTTCCGGTGCAAACGAATTGATTGGCCAAACCGCTGTAACCCTTAGCGATCTTGACCCTTCGGGCCAGGTAAGTGTGATGGGAGAAATATGGCGAGCGATTTCACTTTCGGATACAATTAATGTAAATGAAAAAGTGATTATAAAAGAAATAAAAGATCTTACCTTATATGTAGACTCTGAGAAAATTGAGTCTTAATCTAAACAATAAATTTATTTATCATTTTAATTTTAAAATAAAAAAACATGCAACAATTTCCAATCGCTATTGTAATAATAGTTATCATTATTATTTATATTCTTGCCAGCGCTGTCCGAATTCTTCGTGAATACGAAAGAGGTGTTATATTCAGGTTAGGGCGCGTATTAGATGGGGGTATAAAAGGTCCTGGTCTTATTCTCCTGATTCCGATAATAGATAAAATGGTAAAAGTAAGCTTGCGTATTGTGGTGATGGATGTGCCGCCCCAGGATGTAATTACTCAGGACAACGTTTCTATAAAAGTAAATGCAGTCATTTATTTTAGGGTAATAGATCCTCAAAAAGCAATCATCGAAATTGAAAATTACCTTGTAGGAACTTCGCAACTTTCACAAACCACTTTAAGAAGTGTATTAGGACAATCGGAACTGGATGATCTGCTGTCTCAAAGAGATAAAATAAATGTGCGGCTGCAACATATTATTGATGAACAGACAGAACCCTGGGGTGTAAAAGTGACTCATGTAGAAGTGAAACAAATTGACCTTCCCCAGGAAATGCAGCGTGCCATGGCCCGTCAGGCTGAAGCAGAAAGAGAACGCAGGGCGAAAGTAATTGCCGCAGAGGGTGAATTCCAGGCTTCACAAAAACTGAGCGATGCGGCTAAAATACTGGGAGAGCAACCAAGCGCTTTAACCTTACGGTATTTGCAAACATTGCGCGAGATAGGAACAGAAAATAACACTACCACTATATTCCCGCTTCCTCTCGACATATTTAAACCGTTTATTAAAATTATGGAAAACTCGGGAAGTAATAAAGCCGTTCCGGGCCCTGAAACTACAGAAAACAAATAATTTGTTTTTGGCATTAATCATGTTATTAAAAGGTTTTATGGTTGTTGACTTTTTGAATGTTGGCAGCCTTAAAACCTTTGTAATTTTAGGTTTACATTTTTAAAATATTTTAG
>DATKQQ010000366.1:0-5115 GCA_035532615.1 Hanamia sp. | reverse complement strand
CAAAAAAACCTACTGCCTTGCTGCGTTTAAATACTTTTTTCATACGCAAATATAATATATATCTTATTAACAGATAATTTATTATACATAATTAATATATATTATTTATTATAATGTTTGAGTTATTCGAGATGCCCTTAAATTGAACTTCTTTTTCATTTAAAGGAAAATAAATTTTGGCCTTCAGTGAGCAGGGTTAATAATACTTAAGGAGAAAGAAATTCGATTTATGATTGTGAACCGGTGAAGAGTTATATGGATGGAAGGGTAGTTTTTTGTTTTATATTAGTTATGTAAATTTGTTTACAACACTTCTATTATGGAAACCATACCGAAACGCCAGAAATTATACGAATACATTGACCCCGTTTTGGCGCAAGTTTCGACTTGTGCCTTCCAATTCCCTACATTCTTATTAAACGGGAAAACAGAAATCCCTATTATTTCTTTGTTTGCTGCAATAACCAAATCATGTAAAATATTTTACGGTTTATCAAAAAAATCCGGTGGAATTAAAGTTGTTCAAAAGTGAAAGCAGTAAATAAGGGGATAAAAATTTGTCCCTACCTTTGTTATAAATTGACATAGATAATTATGCCAACGCTGTTTATATTTTTTGGATTGCGGTTTTATTTTTATTCGGAAGAACATCTTCCCGTTCATATCCATGTTCAGAATGCAGATGGTAAAGCAAAATTTAACGTGGATCCTGAAATAGAATTGATCTATAACAAGGGTTTAAAAAAGAAAGATTTGAAACTTGCCGAAAAAATTATTTACGAAAATAAAGAAGTTATTATAACCCGTTGGAATGAATACCACGAAAATTAAATAAAAAACAATGAACACAATAAAAAAAATTTGGTTTAAAGGAAACCGGATATTTATGGAAACAGAAAATGACGAAACGTACAGCAGAGCCTTAGAAGCCTTTCCTGTATTGAAAGATGCCACACCACAGCAACGAAATGCCTTTAAAATTGGCAAAGATAAAACTGATATCCGTTGGAAAGAATTGGATGAAGATATCCACATTAATAGCTTTTTTGATACCATTGAACCGGATTATAATAATACCGTGGCCATGTCACTAAAACAATTTCCACAAATAAATATTTCTGCACTTGCCAATCAAATAGGCATAAATAAAAGCCTGCTTGCCAAATATATTTATGGTATTAAAAAACCCTCAGCAGCCAGAAAAAAAGAAATAGAATTGGCGTTACATTCTTTGGGCAAAAAATTACTGGAAGTAGAATTGTAAGAAATCCGGCAAAAAAAATCACACAAGGCTGCATGTTGACAATGCGAAATTTGCACTATATAGGATTGTTTGCTGACGAATACAAGAGTGCGGCATTAAAAAATGTAATTATAAACCCAAACAAATAAAACATGTATTTATTTTTTGACACAGAAACGACAGGATTGCCAAAAAGCTGGAAAGCGCCTGTAACTGATTTAAATAACTGGCCAAGACTTGTTCAAGTCGCTTATTTGTATTATGACAACAAGGGTAATAAAATATCAGGTGGTGATTTTATTATTAAACAGGAAGGCTTTACAATTCCATCAGCAGTTTCCAGGATTCACGGAATTTCAACTGAAAGAGCATTAAAAGAAGGGCAGCCAATATCCTCGGTTCTGCAAGACTTTAATTTTCTAATTGAGAAGGCAAGTTATCTTGTTGCACACAATATGTCCTTTGATGAAAAAATAGCAGGCGCAGAATTTCTGAGAAATGGAATGAAAAATAAAATTCCTTCAAAAAATAAAATCTGCACAATGGAACGAACGACAAATTTCTGTGCGATACCCGGGCCTTATGGTTATAAGTGGCCAAAACTTTCGGAGTTGCATTATAAACTTTTCAGGACAGGCTTTGGAGAAGTTCATAATGCAGCAGTTGACATTACTGTTACTGCAAAATGTTTTTGGGAACTAAAAAGACTTAATAAAATATAAATATTTTATTAAGATTATTCTTTCTGAAAATGAAAAAATAAATGCTTGTATTTTTGAAGAATGATAGAAATAAAAAACGATCATCTTAAAATAACTATCAGCGAAAAAGGCGCCGAGTTACAAAGTATACAATTAAATAATCTGGAATATTTATGGCAGGCTGATCCAAATTATTGGGCCAAACATGCACCTGTGTTGTTTCCTGTAATAGGTGAATTGAAAGACGGTAAATATATTTATGATAATAAAGAATACCATTTGCCACGTCATGGCTTTGCAAGAGATACAATGTTTGAAGCAATACAAATTGATGACACCTCTGCAATTTTCACCCTACGCGGCAATGCGGAAACACTTGTAATATATCCTTTCCAATTTATATTCCAGGTTCAATATGAAATAAAAGAAAATAATCTTTATTGCAGTTATATTGTTCAGAATATGAATGAAGGTGTTATGTACTTTTCTGTTGGTGGCCATCCTGCGTTCAGGGTGCCCATCAATGACAAACTGAAATATGAAGACTATACTTTGGAATTTAATGAAGATTCTATTTTAAAACGGTATCTTCTATACAATGGATTAACAAACGGTAATACTGAAGAAATAGAACTGGATGATAAAAAATTGCATCTTAAATCTTCCTTATTTTATAATGATGCCATAGTTTTAAAACACATTAGCAGCAATCAGATAGAATTGTATTCAGATAAAGATCCACATGGTTTAAAGTTTAGGTTTGAAGGATTTCCCTATTTTGGCATCTGGGCTGCTAAAGATGCCCCTTTTGTTTGCCTGGAACCGTGGTATGGTATAGCGGATAATATTCTTTGCGACGGTAAGCTGGCAAACAAAGAAGGCATAAACCGATTGGCTGCCGGAGAATCCTGGAAAAGAACATGGAGTGTGGAATTTTTTTAGTTACCAGGTTGACATCAAAGAAAACCATTTCATTTTCTAATTGAATAGCATATCATTTTATGAAATGCAATTTTACAAACGAACTCTGAATAATTTTCTTTCATTAACTATCACAGTTCATTATCATGTCATTGTATTTTCTCACTCAAATATCACCGTTCTGTTTCCATAAACTAAAACCCTGTCTTCAAAAACAAGCTGCAGAGCTTTGGCCAATACCGATGTTTCAATTTCTTTTCCGGCGCGCATCATATCTGATGTTGTAAATGAATGGTTAACAGGAATAATCTGCTGGGCAATTATGGGGCCTTCATCCAATTGATTAGTGACAAAATGTGCGGTAGCTCCTATTAGTTTCACGCCACGTTCATAAGCCTTCCTGTATGGATTAGCGCCGATAAATGCGGGCAAAAAAGAATGATGGATATTGATAAGTCGCATCGGATATCTTTCTACAAAAGAAGGAGAAAGTATGCGCATAAACTTTGCAAGTACCAGATAATCGGTGTTGTATTTTTGAATGAGCCGGTTAAGATTTGATTCGAAAGATTCTTTGCTGATATTTTCATAAGATAGTAAATAAAAAGGAATACCAAAGCGCTTGCAGATATCTTCTAGTTCACCATGATTACCAATAACACATTGCACGGCTGCGC
Organism: Hanamia sp.; assembly: GCA_035532615.1. Taxonomy (GTDB): domain Bacteria; phylum Bacteroidota; class Bacteroidia; order Chitinophagales; family Chitinophagaceae; genus Ginsengibacter. Next base: position 1,573 of record DATKQQ010000366.1, on the reverse strand, counting down.
CCAGAGTTCACGGTATCTACATGTTCCCTCATGGAAATAATATTGATAGCATTTTTCGCAAGTAAATTACTGATAGCTGCTACCAGACCCACTTTATCGCTGCATTGTATGACTATGATCACTTTGTATTTTGGTTTTATCAAAGAGGCAAAATTAGTGATTTACGCATCACATTAGTTTAAACGCAGGCATTTCATCTTTTCAAATAGAAAAATTTAACTGTAAAAATTAATTGGTAATTTCGAAATTATTTTGCCTGAACTCACTATTATTTAATTATCAAAAAATCGTATAATTCCCCATTATGTCTTTAAAATCATTTCAATTCAAGTATCAAAACAGATCATTCTTCGCTTCAATATTTTTATTATTTTTTATTCCGCAAATTAACGCGCAAAATACGCCAGATCAAAAAACCAACAACAATTGGTGGAATGCAAGCTACCATTGGCCTGTAAAAAATCCAAATGCAAAATTGCTTCCATTGATCCGTGTTTCAGGAAATAAATTTGTAGATGCAAAAAATGATACCGTTTTATTTCGTGGCTTATCTATCGCTGACCCCGATAAAATAGAACATGAAGGGCATTGGAATAAATTGCTTTTTGAAAAAGTAAAAGAAATGGGCGCTATGCTGGTACGTATCCCTGTCCATCCTATTGCCTGGCGTAGCCGTACTCCGGATAAATATTTAGTGCTGCTCGATTCTGCCGTAAGTTGGTGTACTTCGTTAGGCATGTATGTGGATATTGACTGGCATTCTATTGGCAATCTTGAGATGGAACTTTTTCAGAACCCGATGTATAATACCAGCCAGAAAGAAACCTATGAATTCTGGCGAACTATCGCTGCTCATTTTACCGGTAATAACACGGTGGCTTTTTATGAATTGTTCAATGAGCCTACTACTTACCGCGGCCAGCTCGGCAGTGTTACATGGAATGAATGGAAAAAAATAAATGAAAACATTATTCACCTTATCAGGGCATTCGATACTGAAACAATACCACTTGTTGCCGGTTTCGACTGGGCCTATGATCTTACGCCTCTTCGCGAAGAGCCAATTAATGCAACAGGCATTGCTTATGTAACACATCCTTATCCCAATAAACGTCCTCAACCGTGGGAACCCAAATGGGAGGAAGATTTTGGTTTTGCCGCATCTAAATATCCCGTTATCGCTACTGAGATTGGGTTTGGTGTAAGAGATGGACAACCTTCTGATGGGGAAGATCATTATGGCACAAGAATCACCAAATATCTTGAAAGCAGGGGTATCAGTTGGTTTGCATGGGTCTTTGATCCTGAATGGGGACCTCAAATGCTAAAATCGTGGGATTTCTCACTCACGCCTTGCGGTGAATTCTTTAAAAAGGCAATGCATGAGCCGCTTTCAAAATAGTTTTTGATTATGATTTTAATTTCTCATTATTTAGTGATTGGGACAAAATAAGTTTTACAAGTATGTTGGAATAATTTAATAAAGTATTACCTTTGTTGCATGGAAGCAACATTAGTAAAAATTCATCGAAAGCGGTATAAAAAAATACTGCCATTACTTTCGGAAAAAGAA
>DATKQQ010000365.1:0-2242 GCA_035532615.1 Hanamia sp. | reverse complement strand
TATGAAAAATAATTGGCAAACAAAAAAACTTAGTGAAATTTGTGAAGTAATTGCCGGGCAATCTCCCGAAGGCCAATTCTATAATAATCTCGGAAAGGGTTTACCTTTTTATCAAGGAAAAAAAGAATTTACAGATAAATTTATCGGTACTCCTACTACATGGACTACAAAAATCACAAAAGTAGCTCAAAAAGATGATATTTTGATGTCAGTAAGAGCTCCTGTTGGTCCAGTGAATTTCTCTACAGAAAGAATTTGTATTGGCCGCGGTCTAGCAGCTATTAGAGTTACTGAACAAATTGACAAAGATTTTTTATTTTATTTCCTTCAAATATTTGAAAACGAAATTGAGAGTAACACAGGAGCCGTATTTGATTCGATAAATAAAAATCAAATAGAAAATATTAAACTTCTTTTACCTTCAATTTCTGAACAAAAGCGCATTGTTGCTCTTTTGGATGAGATTTTTGAAAAGATTGAAAAGGCGAAAGAAAATATAGAAAAAAATCTCCAAAACTCCCGCGAGCTTTTTGAATCATTAACCAATAAAATCATCAACGAAACAAATTCAAATTATATTAATTTGGGAGATTTAATTGAAGTTCTCACTGATTTTGTGGCTAATGGGAGCTTTGCGTCACTTAGACAAAATGTTAAATACTTAAAAAATGAAGGTTATGCCATACTAGTAAGATTAACAGATTTGCGAAAAAAGTTAGAAACTAACAATGGTGTTTTTGTTTCAGAATCATCTTATAAATATCTCAAGAAGAGTTCACTCCATGGTGGAGAGTACCTAATTGCAAATGTGGGGGCTAATATAGGGGATGTTTATCAGATGCCAAAAATTAACCGTCCAGCTACACTTGGTCCAAATATGTTTCTAGTTAAATTTAAAAAAGAAATTAACTCTGATTATGTTCTCGCTATATCAAAATATTATATTAAACCAATAATTGTAAAAGCCTCACAAGGAGCGGCTCAACCCAAAATTAATAAATCACAATTTAGAAATATAAAAGTACCATACCCATCTATCTCAAAACAAAAATCAGTAGTCAAAAAGCTTGATGAGCTTTCAGAGCAGACGAAAAAATTGGAAGAAAATCATAAAGAGAAACTTGCTGATCTGGAAGAATTGAAAAAGTCTGTTCTCCAAAAAGCTTTTGCTGGTGAGCTTTAAAATGAAAATACAAAATGCTATAGTGATATTATGAGTAAAACTATCCACAAAAAAAGAGGCGACACACTCGTCAAAACAATAGAAAAAAAATATGGTGTTGATTTGGGATATAGGTCTGACGCACAACTACATACTGTATTAAAAAAGGAAGGATTACCTTCACTCTCCAAACTACTTAAAATGACGCAGAATAAACCTGCCACAAAGTAATGAATGATCTCAGTTTTATAAAAGATCCAGACCTTCGTAAAACACTTGAAGACTCAATCGAATATATTTATACTTTGATCGAACAAGCAAAGCGAGAGGAAAAGCAACTTTATAAGGAAGAGACATATAGAGTAATCATTTTATATGTTGTTTCGGCAATTGAAGCAGTTCTACTATATCTTTATAAAACTCGTGGAGAGAAAATAACTTATACAGAATATAAAAATGTACATAATCTACCAACCTCATATATATACAAAGAAAAACCTGAAGGACAACTTGTTATTGCTGTCGCAGAGCAAGTAGAGAAAAAAGAGTATCAAATCGGATTACATGATTTGGTCAAGTTTTTTAAACAGAAGAATATCTTAAAAGACGTAACTGCAAATGAAATTCTGGAGATAAACGATGTGCGCAATACCTTCCACTTCAGCAAATTCAGAACTAAAGCGTGTGATCTTCCTCAAGTTGAAGCAGCACTGAAACTACTCGTTTACACACTAGAGAGAGCACCTTACGCACTAAAAACTAGTTAATAAAATTAAAGGATGTTATAATATAGGTCATGAATGAAGCTGAAACAAGAGCAGAACTTATTGATCCACTATTGAAGGACAGTGGTTGGGGTGTTGTGGAAGGATCACGCATTCTTCGCGAACATCATATCACTGACGGAAGAATTCAAGCAGGGGGCGTTCGCGGCAAAGCAGAAATTGCTGATTATATTCTCACGTATAAAAACCAAAAACTCGCAGTCATCGAAGCAAAAAGCGCGGATTCGCAGCCAACCGAAGGAGCTGTACAAGCAAAAGCATACGCTGAGAAATTACAGATAACCTACACCTACTC
>DATKQQ010000364.1:0-3891 GCA_035532615.1 Hanamia sp. | reverse complement strand
GTTTGCATATTGGGGCTGCTAAAATTAGCGCCACTTGTATCAATTTGAAGATAATAATTCACATTCAAAGAGCTAATTCCATCACTGAATTCATAATTTGGATTTGTCCACGAAAAAGTAACTGCATTTTCTGTCGTATCTGTAACAGGTAATGGTATAGAATCTGTCATATTAGCCGTCAATACAGGTGATGTACCTCCTTCATAAATTACTTTAGTTTCATCTTTTGCGCAGGAAGTAAATAACAGCGAACCTGATACAATTATTATGATTAGCTTTAAAAATATTTTTTTCATTTTTTTTTGTTTATCAATTTTAGATTAATAACCGGGGTTTTGAACCAAATAAGGATTAGCCTGAATATCTGATAACGGTATTGGGAAAATGTTGTATTGACTGGAAACTCCTGTACCGTTTGAAATACCACCTTTCCATGGCCATAAATAATCGGATGTTGTAAATTCTCCAAATCTTATTAGATCTGTTCTTCTGAAACATTCCCACCACAATTCTCTGCCTCTTTCATTCAAAATGAATGGTAATGTCAGATCCGCAGCGGTGATATTACCGGATGTATTCCCATAAGCCCGTTCTCTCAATAAATTGATATAACCTACTGCAGTATTGATATCTCCACCTGTACCTCCACGTAAAACTGCTTCAGCATAAATCAAATATTGCTCTGCTAATCTGAAAAGTGGAAAATCAGTTGAACAAAAAGTTCCACCACCGGGCGGGGTAGCTCCTGTACTGGTTATATTTTTAAATTTCACCACTTGCGCTCCCTGGTCAAAATTGGTTACATCAAGTATTTTAGTATTGGTACCGTAAAAGATGGCGCGTTTGTCTATAGTAGTATCAAGCGATGGGAAAAGCGCGGCAAAGGCAGAAGTAGCTCTGTTTCCTCCCCAACCACCACTTGGCACACCAAATAAAGCAGGATTCATTCCGGCATTTATCTCTCCATTGATAATAAAAGTAGTGCCTCCATAAGTTTGTGTATTGTTACCATCATATTCTATAGGTAAAATAACTTCGGGATTATTCACATTGTTGTCGGCAAGAAATAAATCCTGGTAGCTTGGATCCAAAGAATACCCGGAATTAATAACTTTTTCTGCATAAGTAATGGCATCGGTATATCTTGCTGTACCGGTATATACTTCTGCATTCAGATAAAGCCTGGCAAGCAAAGCCCAGGCTGCGGCCTGATCTGCCCGACCGTATTGATTGGTTCTTGGCGGAGCCATATTGGCGCTGCATGAAAGCAATTCTGACTCTATATAATTGAACAGATCTTTGCGATCAATTTGTTTGGGTATAGATCCAACAGCGAGGCTATCTGTAATAAAAGGAGGATTAGCAAATTCATCCATCAATACCCAATATTGATAAGCGCGAAGAAATCTTGCTTCCGCGCGATAATATTTTATATTGGTCACATCAGACGCCTGAAATCCTTTTGATGATAAAATAGCATCCGTAGAATTTCTTAAAAAATCATTACAAACAGTAATCTGATAAATACTTCTTGTATATAAACCCAAAAGAATAGGGTTGTTTGAAGACCAATTCATATTATGAAAATCAGGGACACCCGGGTCGTTCCATGCACAAACAGCTTCATCAGTAGTTAATTCCTGGGTATTCCAGAACAAGCGAAGAAAATCCGAAGTTCCGGCATCAATCCCTTGTACATCAGAAGCGGCAGGACCTGTACTACTTGTCAAAGCAAATGCGCCATAAACCTTTGCCATTGCCTGGGTATAACCTTCAGGAGTACTGTAAACCTGGTTTACAGTAACCGTATTTGCCGGACTACGATTCAAATCCTTGTTGCATCCATTGATTGTGATGGCAACTATTGCAAAACCGGCTATTGATAAAAAAATATTTTTCATATTGTTGATTTAAAATTATCGTTGGTTTTATTATAAACTAAGGTTTAATCCCAAAGTAAATGTCCTTGGGCGTGAATAAAAATTGTTATCTATTCCTCCGTATATTTCAGGATCAGACCCCGTGTATTTTGTTATTACAAATACATTCTGGCAATTAAGCGAAATTCTAAGATTGTACTTTTGATCTTTTGATAATGATCCGTAATTATATGATAAACCAATGTTGTCCATTCTCAGGAAAGAAGCATTTTCCAAATAATAATTTGAAAAATATTGATTGTTGGAAAAACTGCTTTTTAAAACAGAAGAGGGCGCATTCTCTAAAAAACTGTTTGGGTTCAGGATACTTCTTGTTACCGCAAGGCCTGATGCTGTATTGTTGTACATATAATTTCCAATGTTGGCGCGCATCACAAAATTCAAAGTCCATTTCTGATAGGCCAATGAGTTGTTAAAACCAAGTGTCCAGGCAGGATAGGGAGATTTGTTTTTTACCAAATCGCCTTGGTTAATAATACCATCCCTGTTTTGGTCAACATATAATCCTTCAATTGGATTGCCTTTGGCATCATAAATTTGTTGGTATAAATAAAAAGTATTAGGTGCACTTCCTACAGCATCTATCTGTACCGTATTCCCGGTTCCTCCGGAAATTCCACCGGTTGCATTTCCAATAAAATTAGGGTCCGGAACCAGTGTAAGATTGGTGATTTCAAATTTATTATAAGAAGCATTAAAGCCAATTTCCCAATCCCAATCTTTATTTTTTACAGGAATTAAGTTGACATTAAAATCAATACCCTGGTCTGTCATGCTGCCGATGTTTGTGGTTTCTTTATTCGCGAAATTCGATCCGGATGGAATAGATACATTGGCAAGCAAATTTGTTGTTTTTTTGTAATAATAATCGATACTTCCATTAATTCTGTTATCTAAAAATCCATAATCAAACCCTCCATCATAAGTAGCGGTTGTTTCCCATGTCAGGTTTTTGATGTAAGCAGAAGGTGTGTACATATTATAGAATGTATTTCCAAACGGATATAAAGAACCGGGTGTACTAAGAAAATAAGTAGGAATGTATCCATATAAACCAATACCATCCTGATTACCTGTTTTACCATAACTTAAACGTAAATTCAATTGTGACAATACAGTAGAATTTTTAAGAAAATCTTCCTGTTTCATGCGCCAGGTAAATGCAGCAGAAGGGAAAGTACCCCAGCGATTTGACGGGCTGAATCTTGAAGAACCATCAGTTCTTAATGATCCCATCAAAATATATTTATCATTGAAGGTATAAATCAAACGGCCATAATACGATATCATAGTATATTCAGTAGGGGAATAAAAATAGAGCGGAGGATTATTGGCAATATCTGATCTTATTTTATCAGTGGCACTCAACTGGGTATAACTGTAATTTTTGGTTAAGTTATCATAATATCCATATCCAGCCACAGCATTTATATTACTTTTAATAGATGCGATATCTTTATTATAGCCCAGGTAAAACTCTGCTGTTTCATTAATATATTTTTGCAAATAAGGAGTGTTATATCCTCTAAGGCTGTCAATGCTATTATTATAATTTTGCGCGGCATCGGCAGGTATAAATGTGTTTCCATTTCCCTTACCAATATCATAACCTAAATTGAGATTAGCATGAAGGCCTGATATGTATGGAATGGCATAATCTAATTTGATATTACCAAAGCTCCTTTGTACCTCGCTTCTACCATCATTTTGCTCCAACATGGCTACTGGGTTCCTGTTGGAATTATTATTCAATGTGCTGTCGTTGGCGCCTAACCATTCGTAATATCCGCCGAATTTGCTACCTGCCACTGTAACAGGTTGTGTAGGATCAAAAGTAATCGCATTTCCGATAGCTCCCTGGTTGGCAAAACGTGTATTGGTGATCGTTCCATGCAGATTGAGTTCCACCTTTAAAGAATTTTTGAAAAAGCTTGGACTTAGATTTAAACCT
>DATKQQ010000363.1:0-2639 GCA_035532615.1 Hanamia sp. | reverse complement strand
AGATACAACTCAGGTAATTGTTCAGAGATTAAAAAATATGTAAGTCTGCTCAGTGAATTCCTATTAGATGATAATGACAACACATTCATTACACGTTTAAATGCTTCGGTAGCATGCCGTGGTTTAGCGATGGTTTCGCATTATAGTGACACTATAAAGCTTTCTTATCTTGAACAAGCTGAATATTCTGCAAGAAAAATGGCACCATCGAATGATCTTGAACGTATTGTAGCAGCAGAAAATTTATATACATGTTTGTTAAGTTTGGACTTTGGACAAATTAACACCGCAATAAATTAAAATTTATTGAAATTTATTTCGATATTTCCCCCCACCCCACTATGCAGAGCTTTGAAACCTTTGTTTTTTTCCTTTGTATACCACCTTGTGGTGTTGTCGCTTAGTTTGCGTATCGCCCTGACTCCTACCGCGTGATTTTTTGCGTTGTTTGGGCGGTTTAGCTGGTGTGCCAATCTCACTAATAATTCTTGTAAAGTCTTTTTGTACCTGTGATGGTGACTTTTCCAATTTATCTGATTTAAATTCTTGTAACCATTTTTCCCAAGGGTTTGGGAGATTGTTTGCTAACTGGCGTGCCATATATAACTGCATATATGACAGCATTGCTAATTGCCACCATGCTTCCTCATGCTCCACTTCTGGTGTTTGGAATTTATCTAGCAATAGCCGTGTCTTTCCAAATCGGAAAAAATGCTCAATATCAAAACGCTGGCGATAGGATTCAATAATATCTTGCAGTGATAATTCATCTCGTTTTTTTCCAGCAGTCAACAGCCACAGTGACCGCTTGAATAAGCGTTCGCCATTTTCTTTAAAAATCTGAATGCGCACCAAACGAAATGGTTCAACTTTATATTTGCCTCGCATTGTCAAATTTAGCCAGCCTTCAATTTTAATTATCTGCACTTTTCCTGTCTGGCTGGTCGTTTGAAATTGAATTTCTTCAGCAGGTTTTCCCCACGTTCTCTTGTCAGGTAATTTAAAAGCGGCTCCATATTGTTTAGGCCTTCCTCGCTTTCGTTTACCAATTTTATTCATCATGGCGCGTGGCAAATTACGATTATTTCTCACGCGACTAATATGGACTTGATGATCATTTTTTCCGGCCTCATTGAGAGACAGTGCTGAGCTATATGCAGAATCAGCTACCGATACACATAATTTATCTTTGAATTTTTCATCTCTTGATATTAGCGCCGTAATCTGTTCCATTCCTACTTGGGTACTTTTTTGCTCTGTGCTAACGCGTTCGGATGACATCGGAAGTACCCATGGCGGTGTTTGATTCGATGGCTTCTCTGGCAGATAAGCAACCACGCTGTATTGATGACCGATCGTCATTGGTTTATTGCTTGGGACAGTTGGACGCGCTGTATAAACAGGAGACCGATCCAAAAGTGTCGGAGAAAATAGACGCTCATTTGATGTACAGTCTACGGCAAACAAATGAAAAGAACGATTTTTCAATGGTGGGCATTGTTCAGCCAATACACTGCTCACCGCCTGATTTTGCATGCAATGTGTATCGACAGAAACATCTGAATAAAACTCATCGACTGATCGTGTGATGCTGCAATAATTACGTCGATACAATGGGTTTAGCGAAAGCTCGACTATTTGCTCTGCTTGAGTGTTACTGCTCAACGCATCGACCAACTCAAAGGTTGCATCAGTGCGGCTTTTAAATAAACCATATATTTTTTGGCGAAATGACGTAAGTCCTTTAACAATTTCTTCAACCATGAGTGATAATCCATTATAATTTTGTGCTGAAGATTTTAAAAGAAATCACGATGAATGAAATTGAAAATAAAAAAATAAATTTACCAAAAATACACAGCAAAAATGAAGATGAACGCATTAGCGCTATCTTGATTCCTGACAAACCTTTTGAAATAGAAGAAGACGGTGACTTTGTAGATCTTCCGGAAGCTTCTTTAGAAATGTTAACTCGCTATCATAATTTTTTACAAAATAAACTGCCAGCTGGCTTGAATATGACAGGGCAAGGGCCTTTAGGTTATTTTGCTTGGGAAGAACGTTTTGCATGGGGGCATGGAAATGAAAAAGACTATAAAGCTCTAAAGGAAAAATATGCGTCTTGCAATGACAAATTTAAATTTATTCGGCTCAAGTCGTTAAGCGAGGAATTGGGGATCATGGCTGAATTAAAAAGATTGTCTGACAAAAAAACTATTTGTAATCCCTCTTGCAGATTTAAAAGTATCTAAACTGAAACCTAGGGAACATCGATTAATTGAAGATTACTCATATTGGTTTGTGAATTTCGGTCCCGAGGTTTCGTAGCGGCAAAATTTGTCCAAAGTCCAATAAATAAGAAATTGCGAAAAAAGCAATTGCACAATAGGAAGCAATAAGATTTTAGAAAAAATAAGATTATAATTTAAAATCTGATTGGCTACATTCCATATACCACTCACATAAAATCCAATGCTAGCAAACAAAACCTGCACAAAGACAAAGAACACCGTCAACAATATCAACGTATGCGCATAATTCACACGCCCTCTGTTCCTCAGCATCTTATTTCCCCTTCATTGTAAAAGCGCAATATCCGCCACTTGCAAAAACAAAGCGCGCAATTTACTTAACAGCAA
>DATKQQ010000362.1:0-47470 GCA_035532615.1 Hanamia sp. | reverse complement strand
CAACTGGTCTTCAACGTCCAGTTTGGACTCACGGCCGCGATTGGGATGCTTTCGTCTTTGCTGTTTTACCGCTTTAACAATAAAACACATTTTATCAAAGGTGCGCCGCTTTACACCCGTTAGCCGCTGAAACTGGCTTTTTGATAGATTGGACGGCAGATTTTTGTATAACATGGCTACTCATCATCAATTATTATTCCCTTTACTATAATACTTATCAACACATGTGGATATCGTCTAATACAAGAGGTCTATTTTGGTAAATGATAGAAATATCACTCTCATGCTTTATCTAATAAAATTTATAATAATTTATAACATGGGTTAAATTAACCCAAGAAAATCTTTAATAATCAATCCATAATTGGTTTCCAAATTCTAATATTTGTCTGTACAAATATTATCAAGGCAAATTGTAAAAAAATATTACAATAACTTCGCCCTCAATGAAAAAAAATATATTTGATGTCATCATTATCGGCGGTGGCCCAATAGGTCTCGCCTGTGGCATCCAGGCAAAAAATGCAGGTTTAAATTATCTGATCATTGAAAAGGGAGTATTGGTAAATTCCTTATATAACTATCCGGTAAACATGACCTTTTTCAGCACCAGTGAGCGATTGGAAATTGGAAATGTCCCTTTTGTAAGTAATAATAATAAACCCACCCGAAGCGAAGCATTGGAATATTACCGGAGAATTGTTACTTCGTTTGATCTGAACATCCATCTATTTGAAGAAGTGAGGGATGTAAAAAAAACAAGAAGATATTTTAAAATAAATACTTCAAAAACCGAATACGAATCTTTAAATATTATTATAGCAACAGGGTTTTACGACATTCCTTATCTGTTGAATGTAAAAGGTGAAGATTTGTCAAAAGTAAAGCACTATTATGACGATCCTCATTTTTATGCTTTTCAAAAAGTGCTGGTAGTAGGTGCAGCCAACTCCGCAATTGATGCAGCGCTTGAAACCTGGCGCAAAGGCGCCACCGTTACTATGGTAATACGAGGCGATAAAATAAGTGACCGTGTAAAGTATTGGGTAAAACCCGATATTGAAAACCGGATAAAAGAAGGTTCCATAAAAGCCTATTTCCACTCTGTAATAAAAGAAATAAGGGAACATGAGGTAGATATAAAAACTCCGAAAGGAATTGTTACCATCGAAAATGATTGGGTTATTGCAATGACCGGATATCAGCCAAATCTTCAATTTCTAAGACAAATAGGAATCCATATATCAGAAGACGAGGTTTGCAAACCATCTTACAATGAAAAAAACTACGAAACCAATATAAAAGGACTTTACGTTGCCGGAGTTATTTGTGGCGGATTGAATACTCATCGTTTGTTTATTGAAAATTCAAGAGAGCATGCCAAAGAAATTATAAAGGACATTTTAAGAAAACAGGTATAAATAAAAAAATTAATTCATATTGGTTTTCTCTCTTTCGAGGATTTTATGATACTTTTTTTCATTAATTACATAACTAAAATGAGTAGAGAAAAATCCGATAATTACTGCAATTATGATAAAAAGATAAATCAGGTTTGGGCCTCCTGTTCTCCATAAAGAAGTAAATAATTTTGAAAGGAAAAAAATAACGAGAAAAGAAATTACCGCCCATGCTATAGTAAACAATAAGTAATATTTCCATCTGGGCCCTTTTTTCTCCTCGCGCCAATGCTCGATAAAATGTCTTTCTGAATTTGTGATCATTATTTGAATGAATTCCGATTATTTTAAATGAATAATTTGATTATTCCGCCATCATTTCTTTTGCAATTTTAATTACATCTTCCGCATTGGGTTTACTGAAATAATCGCCATCGCTTCCATAAGAAGGCCGGTGGTTTGTTCCGGTAAGAGTACGTGGCGCCACATCAAGCCAACGATATCCGCCTTGTTCCTCCATCACTTTATTAAACATAAAAGCCGAAGCACCTCCCGGAACATCTTCATCAATAAACACAATACGATTGGTTTTTTGTAAAGATGTAAGGATGAAATGATGAATATCAAATGGCAATAAAGTTTGCACGTCTATTACTTCACAATTAATATGTAAGGTATCCAGAACTTCTGTAGCTTCCTGGATAATATGAAGCATCGAACCATAAGAAACAATAGTTATATCGCTTCCTTCTTTTATAATTTCCGGAATACCTAACGGCACCCTGTACTCGATCAAATTAGAAGGTAATTTTTCTTTTAACCTGTATCCATTAAGGCATTCAATCATCAACGCGGGATCGTTACTTTCTAACAAAGTATTGTACATTCCTACGGCTTGCGTCATATTTCTAGGCACACACACATACATACCCCTGAGGGAATTAATGATCATACCCATAGGAGATCCGCTGTGCCATATCCCTTCAAGCCTGTGCCCTCTTGTGCGTACAATCAAAGGAACACTCTGTTGGCCAACGGTACGAAAATGAGTAGTACAAACATCGTCACTTAAAGGTTCCAATGCAAAAAGCAAATAATCAAGATATTGAATTTCTGCTATGGGCCGTAACCCCCGCAGTGCAAGCCCTATTCCCTGCCCTATAATCGTGAGTTCGCGAATACCGGTATCAAAAATTCTTTCTTTTCCATATTTTTCCTGGAGGCCACTAAATCCCTGGTTTACGTCTCCAATATGGCCCAGATCTTCACCAAAGGCAATTACTTTTTTATTGTTTGCAAATAATTCATCAAAATATCTGTTTAATATTCCAAAGCCGTTTATCATTAGGCTACCAGCATCGTATTTAACTGGAACGGGATCTACTTTCAATGCAGATTTAGGACCTTCGTTGTAAAGAAAAGTATTAAACAATTTTTTATTTTTGTCCAGTAACTTCTTATAATAATTCTTTACTTCCTTTATTTTTTCCCCGGAAGATGGTAAGTTAATTACTGTAGCCAATGTTTTCATTACATCTCTGAGCAATGGTTCATGCAATGACACTAATTCTTTAATTAGTGGCTCAACTTCAATATTATTACTGATAGAAACATACTTTTTCAAAATACTTACTGCTTCATGTACCTGTTCTTTTATTGGAGTTAAATATTTTTCCCATGCAGTTTGGCGGCATTTCTTTACAAATAATTTTGCAGCAGTTTCTATCTCACTAAGTTCATTATCATCTGCCAGGGAATTGGTAATGATCCAATCACGCATTTGTTTTTTCCCATCCCATTCTCTTTCCCAGGCAAGCCGTGCCGGGCTTTTATAACGTTCATGGCTGCCCGAAGTTGAATGACCTTGGGGTTGCGTTAGTTCCTCAACGTGAAATAAGGCAGGAGTATGAGTTTCCCTTATATTTTTAATAGCGTGTTCCAGTATTTCACACATCCCGGCATAATCCCATCCTTTCAATTTATAAATATTTATTCCATTAGTCCCTTCTTTTTTTTGTAAACCACTCATAGCTTCAGAAATAGACGATTTTGTAGTTTGGTATTTTTTAGGTACCGAAATTCCATAACCGTCATCCCATACAAAAACTGCAAGAGGTATCTGTAATACACCTGCAGCATTCATGGCTTCCCAAAAATGCCCTTCTGTGGTTGCCCCTTCCCCGATAGTACAAAAACAAATCTCATTACCATTATCGCTCAAATTTTCGAACTCCTGTAATGCATCCACTTCTCTAAAAACTTTAGAAGCAAACGCCAAACCCACCGCTCTGGGCATTTGCGATGAAGTAGGCGCCATATCGGAAGAAATATTTTTTTTATGTGCCAGGTCAAGCCAGTTTCCATTTTCATCCACAAAGGGAGTTGCGAAGTGAGCATTCATTTGTCTTCCGGCACTAAATGGTTCATTTTTTATATCAGGATCAGAATATAGTTGGGCAAAGAATTGTTCAATTGTGGCCATTCCGATAGCAAACATAAATGTCTGATCCCTGTAATACCCTGCCCGAAAATCACCTGGTTGAAAAAATTTTGCCATAGCCACCTGTGGCACTTCTTTACCGTCCCCAAAAATCCCGAACTTAGCTTTGCCGGTAAGTACTTCCTTTCTACTTAATAAACTCGTTTCACGGCTCTCACAAACCAATTTGTAATCTTTTATAACTTCCTGCCTGAATTTTTCAAAAGAAAGATTTTCTAAAAGGTTTTCCTCACTGATTTGATTAGTATCCATATTAGGCAAAAATATTAATTCTGATTGATGAATGTTAAAAAACTAAAATGACACTCACAATTTGCAACCATTTATTGCGTTTTAGTATCTTTGAAATGGCTCAAAATGAAAAAATGAAAAAATTATTTACTATTGTCTTTTGCTTTACATTTTCATTGCTTGCTACGGCACAAACAAACGTTACTAAAGTAAGTAAAAAGAATAAAAGCACCATAAGTAATTCTTCCCTCTCAGAAAATAATGCAACTGTAGCCCCCATAGAAAGCCTTACTTTAAAAGAAACCGAATATGATTTTGGCAAAATACCTCAGGGTAAACCTGTAACTCACAATTTTGAATTTACAAATACCGGTAAAGTTCCTTTAGCTCTTGATAATGTTAGAGCGAGTTGTGGATGCACTACCCCGGAATGGAACAGAGATACTGTAGCTGTAGGTGCTACAGCTAATATTAAAGTGGGATACAATGCAGAAAATGAAGGGCCATTTACGAAACTTGTTACTGTTATGTATGGTGGTACCCAAAGCAAACAAATAATTATTAAAGGTGAAGTTTGGAAAACTCCCTTAACTTCGGCCCCTATAAATGCTTCTTTAAGCGCCTTAAAAAACGAACAATAACAAATTAAACACAAAAAAAGATGAAAAAATTACTATTGGCGGTTCTTGTACTCACTTCTACTTCCTTATACGCTCAGAAAAAAGCCGATGATATTGCAAAGTTGAATGTGGAAACTTACGATTTCGGAAAAATAAAACAGAACGTTCCCGCTACTGCAACTATCACAGTTACTAATATCGGGACTGATCCTTTATTAATAGAACAGGCTACACCATCATGCGGCTGCACAGTTTCCGAATATACAAAAACACCAATTGCACCAGGAAAAACCGGGACCATTAAAGCCACATACAATGCTGCTGTTGTTGGCCACATTGATAAAACATTAACCGTAAAATTTGCTGGTGCAGATGATGTAAAATTCGTAAAGCTTACTGGTGAAGTATTGACTCCTGCCGCTTATGCAGCTCTAAAAAAATAATAAAAAGAGCACCATAAAGGATATCTGTATCCTCGCATCTTAAAAGATAAGATTATAACAAGCCTTTTACCAATTGTAAAGGGCTTTTTTATTTGAAAAAAGATTTCAAAAAATCTTTAAATAGGTGATTAAATCAATTTTGATATACCTTAGAAAAAGAATCTATAATATTCGTTTACAGAGATAAAAATTATGGGATAACACGTTAAGAATATCTTTTGCACAATAAAATTTTTATTATTCCTTAATATTTATAAGATAGGTATATACTATTTTATTTTTTTCACCTTAAAAAACAGCAAAATGATAGTTCCTACCATGAATCCTGAAGAAATTTACAGAGAACTCATTCGGGATTTTGACAGTGTTAAACGCAGGGGCCTGGGCTCAGGTGATATTTTTCGCCGGGAAATGTTGCGCAAAAAACTTCAGCATGAAAACGCGCAATTACTATCAAAACAAATCAATTTAATGAATGGCAGATTGTTTTCAGCCTTTGGCCTAAAGAGATAAAAACAGCTTACTATTTAAAAGGATGGGATAAAATGGGAAAAGTTGCGTATATAATTCATTTTATAAATGGGGAGAAATTTATAGTAAAATACAATACGCATTTTTTTAAAAGATATAATGAAAGAATGAATCTTAGGTTAACAGAACCCGATAAGATCATTGCCCATTTCTTTAAAAATAATTTTGAGCACTACATGGGAAAAACAGAAATGCTCGATGACGGAACCAGATATACTACTTTTATTTTCGATAAAGGAATGGGAATAGGTTGGAAGGATGAAACAAAAAAAACGATTCATATTAAAACTTATATTTCAAACGAAATATTATCCAAAAAGCAGCAAAGCCTCGCTGATCATATTAAAAACGACGATGATGATGCAGAATTTTACGAGGAAGTTAAGAGAAAACACATGAGAAATAAAGAAGTGTGAGAAGGTTTCCAATGGAAACAATTGCATCTATTTCCAATATTACGGAGATAAACAAATAATAAAAATTTTCCTACATAAAAAAATATTCATCTTCTAAATATTTTTTAACTCATTCAACAATTCCTGCAAAACTTTTTTTGCATCGCCAAATAACATTGAAGTTTTAGGACTATAGAACAATTCATTTTCAATGCCTGCATACCCTGGTTTCATACTTCTTTTATTCACAATCACATTTTTGGCTAATTCTACTTCCAGGATCGGCATCCCATAAATAGGTGATGAAGGATCATCTTTGGCAGCAGGATTTACCACATCATTTGCCCCCAGTATTAAAACCACATCTGTCGATCTGAATTCCTCATTAGCATCGTCCATCTCCAACAATTTTTCATAACTCACATCAGCTTCTGCAAGTAAAACATTCATATGGCCAGGCATGCGGCCGGCAACAGGGTGAATTGCATATTTCACTTCCACACCTTTCTCGTCCAGGGCTTTTTCCAATTCGTGGCAAGTATGTTGCGCCTGTGCAACCGCAAGGCCATATCCTGGTACTATCATTACTTTCTTTGAGTATGCCATCAACATGGCAGCATCGCTTACTGAAATTTCTTTGATATTCCCGTGAACACTTTTCTCTCCTGAAATAGCTTTTGGGTTACCGCCAAATGAACCAATGAGCACATTCATCAGGCTTCGGTTCATGGCACGACACATGAGTATAGTTAGTAAAGTTCCTGCGGCTCCTACCAGAATTCCGCCGGTAAGCATTGCTTTATTATCATACAAAAATCCATCGCAAGCTACCGCCGCACCTGTAAAAGAGTTCAATAACGAAATTACCACGGGCATATCCGCGCCACCGATTGGAAGAACAAAAAATAATCCATACAAAATCGCCAATGCAACTGTAATAAAAAATGGAATATTCACATTTTGCGTATTCGAAAAATAAGTGAATATTGCCATTGCCAATACCAATACTAAAATAATAATATTGAAAAAATGTTGCCCTTTAAATGAGTAGTCTTTTATTTTCCCGCTCAGTTTTCCCCAGGCAATCATGCTTCCAATAAATGAAATACTTCCAATAATAGTGCCTGCAATGATAGCAAGATAATGACCTCCCGCAATGACATCAGAAAATAAAGTAGCATTCATTAATCTATGTTCGCGATATAGATAATCGAACTCTACTATAGAAATTAATGCTGCGCAAGCACCTCCCATACCATTGAAAAAGCTTACCAGTTCAGGCATTGCAGTCATCTTCACCTTTTTGGCAATAAGAACTCCGATGATGAAACCAATGACAATTGCAGAAAATATCCATTCATAATTTCCCAACCTTTTACCATTATATTTATATAAAAAAATGGTACCTGCAATAGCAATGATCATTCCACCTGCTGCAATTAAATTTCCTCTTCTTGCAGTCGAAGGACTCGATAACATTTTCAATCCTATGATATAGGTTACCGAAGCAATGACATAACAAACTGATAAAATACTTGTGCCCATTTGGTTGGTTAATTCGTTAATTAGTTTATTTGTTGGTTTACTGTTCCTTCTTTAGTCCCTGTTACTCATTTCTTATTTATTATTCCCAGTCTTTTTCTTCTTAAACATTTCCAACATTCTATCTGTTACTACAAAACCGCCAACTACATTTAATGTTCCCAGAACTACCGCCAGAAATCCAAGCACCAATGCCACATAATTCCCGCTTTCGGCTTTTCCCATCACTATGATAGCTCCAATGATTACTACTCCATGGATCGCATTAGCACCACTCATCAATGGCGTATGCAATACGCTGGGCACTCTTCCAATAATCTCGATCCCTAAAAATATCATAAGGATCACGATGTAAACCATCTGGATATTTTGATTTATAAATTCAATTGCTTCTTTCATATTTTTTTTAATTAACTGATTAGTTAATGCGATAATTAGCTAATTACTGATTCGTTAAATTATCAAATTTTATTATTAAATCCTGTTTAAAACCTTACCCCTCCCGATAATCATCAGGACTCTAAAGGAGAGTGCTGTGCTCCTAAAGTAATTGTTATTGTATTTCATTTTCACATTAGCACATCAGCTAATCACTGTCCCTTTCACTAAATCATCGTCCATATTCAAATTTAATTTCCCTTCTTTATCAATTATTAATTGTAAAAAGTTACAAATATTTTTACCATACATTTTGCTGGCATCAAAAGGCATCGTAGAAGGCAAATTCGAATTGCCAACTATAGTTACTCCATTATAAACTATAGTTTCATTATTTTTGGTAACGCTTGTATTTCCACCCGTGGCGGCAGCAATATCAATAATGACTGACCCGTTTTTCATTGCCTTGATCATTTCTTCAGAAATTAAAACCGGTGCTTTCTTTCCAAAAATTTGTGCTGTAGTAATGATGATATCTGATTTTGCCACACTTGCGGCAATCCTTTCTTTCTGTTTTTGCAAAAATTCCACCGATTGTTCTACTGCGTATCCACCAGCCTTGCTGGTATCGGCAGCGCCTTCCACTTCCACAAACTTTGCACCGAGGCTTTTTACTTCTTCTTTTACAGCAGGCCTTGTATCAAAAACTTCTACTACTGCACCCAACCTTCTCGCGGTTGCTACAGCCTGTAACCCTGCTACACCGGCTCCCAATATTAAAACTTTTGCCGGAGGAATACTTCCTGCGGCAGTCATAAACATGGGAAAATATTTTGGAAATAAATTAGCAGCAACCAATACGGCTTTGTATCCTGCGATGTTTGCCTGGCTGCTCAGCACGTCCATACTTTGCGCCCTGGTAGTTCGTGGAATCATATCAATACTGAAAACAGTAACTTTCTTTTCAGTGAATTTTTTTACAGAATCAGTATGATATAAGGGCTGATAAAATCCTAAAATTATTTTCGATTGAAGCACATCAATTTCAGTTTCGGCAGGAAGATGAATGGATAAAATAACATCCGATTTATTTAAGACTTCATTTCTTGAAACCACTGATGCGCCTGCTTCCGCATACTTTTCGTCAGACGCAAAAGATTTTTCCCCTGCACTGCTTTCAATATAAACGTCAGCATTAAGTTTTTTTAAAATTGTAATATGCTCAGGCAAAAGTGAGACCCTGGTTTCGGGCAATGGTTCTTTTAAAACACCAACGATCATAGTTTGAAAATATCCTCCTAAGATATTGAAAATTTAAAATCTTATGGTAAAATGTTGTTTTACTTTAAAATTGTTACTAAAAAAGACGAGTCCAATAAAAAAAAGATCAATCGTTAATGTTACTGAATCACTCTGCTGTAATAGCTTCCAGGCTTCTTCCATTTCTTTGCTCCAGTGAATGTCATCAAAAATAAAAATTGAGTGCACAGTTGACTTTTTCAAAAAAAGATCAAAATATTCCAGAGTTGCATTTTTTCGATGATTGCCGTCTATAAATAGTAAATCAATATTTTCAATTTTATTATTCAATAACGAAAGCTTTTTTTCAAAATTGCCTTCTATTAATTCAATATTTTTTAAACCTGCTCCTTTAAAGTTTCGCAAGGCAATCTTTGCAATATTATGAGCGCCTTCAAATGTATATATTTTTGAATCCCGGTTAGCAGAAGCCAGGTAACAGGTTGTAATTCCAAAAGAAGTTCCCAGTTCGACAATTGTTTTTGCTTCATAATATTTGGCAATCCTGAAAAGTAAATGCGCATATTTCTTTTTCTTTAAAGAAGAGGCGGCAATATCTTTGACTACCCTGTTCTTAAAAGGAATAACCGCAGATCCGGCGCCAAAATCTTCTACTTCAATTATAGTTTTATTATTCAGAAGTTCCTTTCGCATCGCTTCTATCTTTTCATAACAATCGTACTTTTTTCTATCATTTAAGACATTAATGATAAAATCGAAAACAAATGGAGAATGAACACCATGGCCTTTACCATTTTGTGCCTTGATATAATAATTGAAATATTTTTTTGCTAACTGAAAAGCAGAGTACATCCGTTGAATTTAAGCTTTATCAATTTTTTCCCAAACTTCAAAAGTATATGGATAATTATTTTTTTTATCCGCAGGAAATGATTGCGATTTAATTTTTCCCCATTTGGAAGTATCAATCACAGGATACGAAGTATCGCCTTCAACCGTAGTGTGAACGCGGGTCATATAAATCCTGTCAACAATATTAATTGTTTGTTTAAAAATTTCTCCACCGCCGATTATAAAAATTTCTCTGGCATCACTTTCTTTTGCTTTTGCAATGGCCTCATCAATTCCGGGAACAACAAATACATTTTTCGAATGCCAATCTGTTTTTCGGGTCACAACAATATTGATTCTTCCCGGAAGGGCCTTTTTCATGGCATCAAAAGAATTTCTACCCATAATCACCGGCATTCCCCATGTTTTGTTTTTAAAATAATTAAAATCATTGGATAATTTCCAGGGCAGATCATTATTTGAACCAATAATATTATTTTCTGAGGCTGCAACAATGTGTGAAAGCATGATAACTAATTTTATTACACTAACTACTTCTAATTACACTAATCCTTACACTGCAACGGACGCCTTAATTGAAGGATGCGACTGATAATCCATTAATTCAAAATCTTCAAACTTAAAATCAAAAATATCCTTCACCTCCGGATTTAATTTCATTTGCGGAAGGACGAAAGGTTTTCTTGTAAGTTGTAAATGGGCTTGCTCGAAATGATTTTTATACAAATGTACATCGCCAAAAGAATGAACAAATTCCCCCAAATCCATATTACATACTTGTGCAATCATCATGGTAAGTAAAGCGTAAGAAGCAATATTAAAGGGTACTCCCAAAAAAACATCTGCGCTTCTTTGATATAACTGGCAGGAAAGTTTTCGTCTCTTCTCTCCCCCTGGGAGAGAGGTCGGGGGTAAGGCGTAAAACTGGAACAAACAATGGCAAGGCATCAGTTTCATCTCTGGTAAATCTGCCACATTCCAGGCACTGATAATTAGCCTGCGGCTATCGGGATTGGTCTTTAATTGTTGAATCAATTCAGAAACCTGGTCAACTGTTTTTCCATTAGCGCCGTCCCAACTTCGCCATTGTTTTCCATACACCGGTCCAAGATTTCCATTTTCATCTGCCCATTCATCCCAGATTCTGACACCATGCTTTTGTAAATATTCCACATTGGTATCACCCTTTAAAAACCATAATAGTTCATAAATGATACTTTTTAAATGAAGTTTTTTTGTAGTTACCAAAGGAAATCCTTCTTCTAAATTAAAACGCATCTGATGCCCAAATAAACTACGGGTTCCAGTTCCGGTGCGGTCATTCTTATCAACTCCGGAGTCTATTATTTTTTGTAAAAGTTGAAGGTATTGCTGCATGTGCGCAAGTTAATGAATTAGCCAATTCTGAATATCTAAATCATACTTTCATATATTTGCCCAATTATTAAAAAAAATTTCATGTCAGTATTAGTTAATAAAGATTCCAAAATATTAGTACAGGGTTTTACCGGAACAGAAGGCACTTTTCATGCCACACAAATGATTGAATATGGAACAAAAGTAGTTGGAGGAGTTACCCCGAATAAAGGTGGCACTAAACATCTCGATAAACCAGTTTTTAATACCGTAGAAGAAGCAGTGAAAGCTACGGGTGCGGATGTGAGTATTATTTTTGTGCCACCAGCCTTTGCCGCTGATGCAATAATGGAAGCTGTCGATACAGGAATCGCATTGATCGTCTGCATCACAGAAGGAATTCCTGTTCAGGATATGGTAAAAGTGAAAAATTATTTATTAGATTCAAAGTCCAAATTGATAGGACCAAATTGTCCCGGAGTGATTACAGCAGATGAATGCAAAGTAGGGATTATGCCCGGGTTTATTTTCAAAAAAGGAAAAATCGGAATCGTTTCAAAATCAGGAACGCTTACTTATGAAGCTGCAGACCAGGTGGCAAAAGCTGGATTAGGAATTTCAACTGCTATTGGAATTGGAGGCGATCCGATTATCGGAACTACTACCAAAGAAGCTGTCGAGCTTTTTATGAATGATAAAGAAACTGAAGGTATTGTAATGATAGGAGAAATAGGCGGTGGCATGGAAGCTGAAGCTGCCCGCTGGATAAAAAATAATAACCGCAAACCTGTAGTAGGATTTATTGCTGGACAAACCGCTCCTGCAGGAAGAAGAATGGGCCATGCAGGCGCTATTGTTGGAGGTGCAGAAGATACTGCTGCTGCTAAAATGAAAATCCTTGCTGAATGCGGTGTTCACGTTGTCGCCAGCCCTGCGGATATTGGAAAGACGATGGCTGAAGTGATGAAATAGGAAACTTTTTTGTATTCATTATAGAACTTCAGACTTACTTGCTGAATAATTTTTCCGTGGAAAGAATAATGCAAAGATGTTATTTAACTGTAAAATCTACAAGAGTGAATAATTAATTGGTGTTCAGTATATTTATATATAATCCTATGTTCATCAGTAATGCGCCTGCTCCAAAATCCCTTAAAATCACCTTTTAAAGGCTCCGGTTTCCCAATTCCTTCAAAGGGAGTCCTCCTGATTTCTTCTATTAAACGCAAGATTCTTAATGCAGTTTTCCTATCATTTTCAATCCAAAACTGAAACTGTTCTAAAGCAATAAGCGAAAAACTAATCATGCTTGTTCACCATTTTGCGAAGATCATCCAGTGATTTGGAAGTTGTTTCTGCGCGTTTTATTTCTTCTAAAGCCTGATACATCATTTTTTTATTAGCAGGCGTACTTAGAAGATATTCGGTTTCTTCTATACTATTATAATCTTCTAATGAAATTACTACGACAGTTTTATTATTGGCATTAACAATTAGAGTATCATTATTACTGGTGACACTTTCTATATAATGTTTAAGATTTTTTCTAAATTCAGATACATTTGCGACTAACATGGTACATAATTTTGTACAAAGATAAGAAGGATAATCAAAGAATAAAAATCGTGCACTTTTCATCTTTAGTATTCACAATTTTGAGCCAGCAAATAAAATAGCAATTTGTTTGAATATTATTTTGTACTTGAGCTTTAAAATCATATTTATAAAAACAGGAATCGCTATTATTTCCTTGTTTAGTGCAAAGCAAAAAAAATCCTTTCCATAAAAATAAAAAGGATTTAAAAATCTGATATCAAAAAATCTTAATAATCTTTGTTGTAACCACCGCCGCTGCTTCTGCCGCCGCCATATCCACCACCGCCGCTTCTGCCGCCACCACCGTATCCGCCGCCGCTGCTTCTGCCGCCGCCGTATCCGCCACCACCGCTTCTGCCGCCGCCACCGTATCCGCCACCGCCACTTTTCTTATAGCCGCTGCCTTCCGGACGAGGTTGTGATTCGTTAACAATTAACTTACGGCCTTGAACTTCGCTTTCGTTTAATGTGGCGATTGCAGTTTTTGCTGCTTCGTCGTCTTCCATTTCAACAAATCCGAAACCTTTACTACGGCCCGTGTTTTTTTCTTTAAGAATTTTTGCGCTTGTAACAGCACCATACTGAGTAAATAAATTACTCAAATCATCATCGGTCATTGACCAACTGAGATTACCAACATAAATGTTCATTGTAAAAACTTTTGTTTAATAAATAAAAAAATAACAATTAATGAATCAGTAGCTACAATGAACTGAAGAAATCTAAAAAGAGAAACATCAGCCTAATGGAAAACACACTAAACCATTAACAAGGTATAAAGATAACCTTTTATTTGAAATTCCATTATTTTTTTAAAAATATTTTTTAACTATGTGATCTTATTAAAAAATATAATATGAGCCCGATTTGCAAAATTGAAATATTTCGCGCTATAGACTTCCCGGATGAAGGAGCTTTTTGCCTATGAAACCCATTATCATGTTGCTATTATTTTTTTATATTTGATGAAATAATCGTTTTGAAAAAACTTTTTTTAATCTGCTTCCTCTACTACCAACTACCTGTTTCATTTTCCCAGATCCAATATTTCCAACAATGGGTAAATTATAAAATTGATGTAAAACTAAATGACGTTGAAAATACACTTGACGGATTTGAAACTATAAATTATACCAATAATTCGCCCGATACTCTTAATTATATCTGGTTTAATCTTTGGCCCAATGCTTATAAAAATGATCGTACTGCTTTCAGTGAACAATTATTACAATTAGGGAATACGGATTTTTATTTTAGTGGTGAAAGCAAACGAGGGTATATCAATCGGCTCGATTTTAAAGTAAACGGGGTAACTTCCAATCTTGAAGACGATTCTCAATATATTGATGTGGCAAAATTAATTTTACCTAACCCTTTACTACCAGGACAAACGATAAAAATTACCACCCCTTTTCATGAAAAACTTCCTTTCAATTTCTCCCGCGGCGGTTATGTTGGCCATACCTATCAAATAACACAATGGTACCCTAAACCGGCTGTCTATGATAACAAAGGCTGGCACCCGATGCCATACCTTGACCAGGGAGAATTTTACAGCGAATTTGGAAATTTTCGGGTACAGATAACCGTTCCTGAAAATTATATAGTAGCCGCCACGGGAGAGTTACAGAATGAAGATGAAATGAAATGGCTGAAAAAGAGAGCAACAGAAGATATCGTGTACCCGACATCAGGGAAAAGCATTCAGGCAAAAGCAATTAGCAATCCACAGGATTCAGGTAGCAAGAAGAAAAAAATAAAAACAAGATATAATCCGACAACCAATAAAAAGCAAAACCTGACATTAGTTAGCTCGTACATAACACCTGAAAAAACTAAAACACTTACCTATATCCAGGACAGTGTCCATGATTTTGCCTGGTTTGCGGATAAGAATTTTTTGGTGCGTTACGATACTATAAATCTAAATTCAGGAAAAATTGTTGATGTGTGGTCTTTCTTCATTCCTTCGGATTTCCCGGTCTGGAAAAACAGTATACAATTCATTAAAGATGCGATAAGAACAAGAAGCAAATGGTTTGGCGAATATCCTTACCATATTGTTACTGCCGTGGAAGCTAAAATGGGTTTCAGCGGTGGAATGGAATATCCAACTATAACCAGTATTTCACCATTGCCTGATGAGAAAACATTGGATATGACTATTGAGCATGAAGTAGGACACAACTGGGTTTACGGGATTTTGGCGAGCAACGAAAGGGACTACCCATGGATGGACGAAGGGATGAATACCTATTTTGATAATCGCTATGAAAAAATAAAATATCCTGATAATAAGGAAAGCAATAACGGATTCTTAGAAAATAAAATCCCGGACGATAATACTGATCTGATATATAGAATTCAATTAGCCTCAAAAAAAGATCAACCCATTGAAACTAAATCTGAAGATTTTTCTGAAACAAATTATGATGTTATCGTCTATTACAAAACAGGTTTATGGATGAAAAAATTAGAAAATTTTGTCGGAAAAGATTTGTTTGATAGTTGCCTTCATGAATATTACAACCGTTGGAAATTTAAACATCCATATCCCGAAGATTTTAAGAAAGTTGTGGAAGACGTAAGCCAAAAAAATGTAGATACCATTTTTTCATTGTTATCAAAGAAAGGGAGTCTTGGGCCTCCCCCCAAAAAAGATTTTAAAATTTCTGCGATTTTTAATTTGAATCATACAGACAAATACAAATATCTTTTTTTATCACCGGCCTTCGGATATAACTATTATGACAAATTAATGATTGGTGGATTGATTCACAATTATACATTGCCTGAAAATAAATTTGAATTTCTTGCGGCTCCAATGTATGCCACCGGAAGTCATACTTTTACAGGTATTGGAAGAGGTAGTTACAATATATTGAGCTATGGAAAGATAAGAAAAACGATAATTTCATTAAATGGCGAAAAATTCGACATGGATGAGTTTACAGATTCTACAGGCAAAAAAAACTATCTTGGTTTTTCTAAAATAGTGCCTTCCATAAAACTCATTTTTAAAAATAAAAATCCCACAAGCCAGATTACAAAATGGATACAATGGAAGACTTATCTTATAAATGAAACTCAATTATCATTTAATATTGATACGATAAATCATGAGGATGTCATCACTTATCCCAAGGCTAAAAGATACCTCAATCAATTGACATTTGCAATCGAAAACAATCGCGCATTGTACCCTTACTCAGCCAATATAATTGCAGAACAGGCTAATGGGTTTGCTCGTCTCACTTTTGAAGGAAAATATTTTTTCAATTATGTACATGGCGGAGGCCTGGATTTGAGGCTTTTTGCAGGAAAATTTATATACCTCGGTACTCCAGATATTTTTGGGACTGATCGTTATCATTTGGATATGACAGGACCTAATGGCAATGAAGATTATACTTACAGTAATTATTTTATTGGCAGAAATGAATTTCAGGGGCTACCCTCTCAACAAATCATGATAAGTGATGGGGGCTTTAAAGTGAGGACTGACCTTCTCAACAGCAAGGTTGGGAAAACTGATAATTGGCTCTCAGCCCTGAATTTAACAACAGATTTCCCAAAAGAAATAAATCCGTTACAGGTTTTACCTGTAGAAATTCCGTTAAAAATATTTTTGGATATTGGCACTTACGCTGATGCATGGGAAAACAATCCCCCGACCGGAAAATTTATTTATGATGCAGGATTGCAGGTTCCACTACTTCAAGGTATAGTAAATGTTTACATTCCAATTCTATATAGCAATGTTTATGCTAATTATTATAAATCAACGATTCCAAAAAATAAAAGATTTTTAGAGAAGATCTCTTTCAGCATTGATATTCAAAATTTTCGTTTGAATAAATATTTGAATTTACCGGAACTTTAATTTTTATTGCAAAATTTAAAATGAATTCCATTGGAAATCACTTATGTAAAACATGTGGATATTGACAAAAAAAAATGGGATCACTGTATAAACAACGCAACCAACCAATTGATTTATGCTTATTCTTATTTTCTTGATGCAATGAGCGAAACGTGGGATGCGCTTGTCTTTAACGATTATAAAATGGTGATGCCGCTAACGTGGAACAAGAAGTATGGAATCTCCTATTTACGCCAGCCGGCTTTCTCTCAACAATTAGGAATATTTGGAAGTTCTTCTTTTGACGATAATTTAATACAAACTTTTATAGACAAAGCAGTAGAGCATTTTCCATTCATAGAAATTAATTTAAACTTCGCCAATCATAATAAAAGTACAACAGCTATAAGATGTAATCTCATTCTTCCTCTGAATAAATCTTTTGCAGAAACAGAAAAAGATTTTAAAACTGACCTGGTTAACAATGTAAAGAAAGCAAAAAAAAATAATCTGGTTTATGAATCTTCTGATGAAATTGAAAATGCGTCAGCTCATTTTAAAGATGCCTATTCTTCCAGGATGAACATAACAGAAAGAAATTACAATAACTTTCTAAGACTTTGTTTTTTGTTGAAAGATAAGAGCCAGATTTTGGTCAGAAACGTAAATTCAATAGAGGGAAAATTGCTTGCAACTGGCCTGTTTTTAAAAGATAAAAGAAGAATTTATAATCTTATGTCAACCGTTTTCCCCGAAGGCCGGAAGCTGGAAGCCAATCATTTTTTATTTTATAAACTGATCGAAGAATTTTCAATGCAGGATTTGATTCTCGATTTTGAAGGATCTGAAATTCCGGGGATCAACCATTTTTACAGGAACTTTGGAAGTATGGAACAAAACTATTTTTTTGTAAAAATAAATAAGCTTCCTCCTATCAAATGGCTGCTAAAATCGACTGTCGATAAATACAAATCTTACCTTTAGAGAAACTCATTCAGACACTTTTTGTAAAGAAAAAAACTTCTGTGTTTTCTCTTTTTTGATGTGGGATATAAATAAACTTTTGGGATTCAAATTTTTCTAAACATATCTTTTTGATTCTCTCTGAATGGAATTCAATAAGAACATTTGCTGTATTCTGCAACCATGAAATATCATCTTTAAAAATATTCTCTTCAGATCCTTCAATGTCAATTTTTAAAAGGTCTGCCTTTCTGATAAAATATTTTTTCAAAAAGGATTCGACGCTATAAGCAATTACTCTTTTCTCTTTAGAAACAAACTCTTTTGAGATTCCGGTATTATATTTTAGAATGCTGCTTTTCAGATTTACATACCCATCCTGGCCTGTAAGACCAGCCAATACTGGCATTGCTTGTCCTTTCTCAATTTCAGATTGCAGGTTCTTTTCTAAAAATGCAAAATTATCCCCATCAGGTTCAATACAATAAATAGTCGCATCCGGCATCTTATTTAAAAAATACAAAGCGGCAAAACCTACATTTGCACCTGCATCAATTATAAGCGGATTATCCATTTTAATTTCAGGTAATTCATAAACTTTCTTAAAAAATATCTCATAAAATATATCAATGTCTCCTGCATAAGTCCTAATAAAAATTTTCTTGCCCGGAAATAAAGAAAGTGAAATTTTAAAAAATTTATTATAAAGAGTTTTGTATTTAGGAGAGTTCCTTCTGAACCTGAATAATTTTGTGTACCAGGCAAGAGCAAAAAAAGAGGAAAAATTTTGTGTGATAGAATAACAAAAAATCAACTTATTAAAAGCCTCTTTTGACCGTTGAATGATTTTCATATATTATCGGGTTTGGCATTCTGAATACACTCGGCCATAATCAAATCTAAAGGTGTTGTAATTTTAATATTATTATTTTCCCCCTCAATCAGATTTACCTTTAACCCAAATGCTTCTACTACTGTAGCCTCATCCGTAAATTTATCTTTATAATCAATAGCAAAAGCCGGGATCAAAATTTTACTGTGAAAAGTTTGTGGCGTTTGAACCAGTTTTATTTTTTTTCTATCAAGGATTTTATTGCCGGCATTGGTTACCATTCTCACACTATCCATGCAGGAAACAGCAGGAACTGCGGTTCCCAATGCCAATGCAGCCTGGTAGCATTCTTTAATGAGATTAATAGTAAGTAAGCAACGAACACCGTCATGCACAAAAATAATAGCATCTTCTTTTTCGATTAAAGAAAGCCCGTTCTTTACTGAATGAAACCTTGTTCTTCCACCGGCCGTAATTTTAAATTTTGAATTATCAAAATAACCGTCAATGATTTCCTGTCCTTTTCCAATGTGTTCAGCAGGCAATACCAAAATCACTTCCATATCTTCATAAGCATCTAAAAAAGCCTTGATACTATAATATAAAACAGGTTTGTTATTTAATAATAAAAACTGTTTGGGTATATCGCTATTCATTCTCGAACCATTTCCACCGGCTACAATTAAGGCGATTTTTCTCATTCTTTGTACATTTTTATCATTCACTTTTTGAATGAATCAAATTTAACTCAATCTTTCTTCTGATTTTTACTGAATATAGATTTTCAGAGTTGATCTTATTAATTTATTCTCCATAAATAGCCACCCAATTTTCGTCTTCACTGCTTTTTAATCCGCGGTACATTCCGGCACTATTGAAAACCAATGCAGCATTACCCTTTGCATCCATTCCTATTAATCCCCCTTCACCATTCAATGCAACTAATTTTTTTAAAACGACTTCTTCACATGCCTGCTGAAGTGAAAAATTTTTATATTCCATCAGGCAACTTACATCGTAAGCGGCAACAGCTTTAATAAAAATTTCTCCATGCCCTGTGCATGAAATGGCACAGGTTTTATTATTGGCATACGTACCGATTCCAATCAAAGGGCTATCACCAATTCGTCCAAATCTTTTGTTGGTCATTCCTCCCGTAGAAGTAGCTGCGGCAATATTTCCATCGCTATCACAGGCAACAGCGCCAACGGTTCCGAATTTCTTATCCTTCATTAATCCTACCAATTTATCAGCTTTTTGATCAAGTTTGTAAAAATCGCTATCTCTTATTTCCCGCCACTGATCGTACCGATATTGGGAATAAAAATAATCATCAGGCTCTAATTTTATTCCCTGCTTTATAGCAAAATCATTGGCGCCTTTTCCACTTAGAAAGACATGGCCACTGTGCAACATTACTTCTTCAGCAAGCTCTACCGGATTGCGAATATTGCGAACACCCGCTACAGCGCCAGCTTCCAGCGTACTTCCATCCATAATGGCCGCATCCATTTCATTAAGACCTTTCTTGGTAAAAACGGCGCCTTTCCCTGCATTAAAAAGAGTATTATCTTCCAGCGTTACCACTGCAGCTTTTACTGCATGAATAGCGGTTCCTCCATTTTCCAAAACAGCATACCCTGCGTGTAATGCTTCTGAAAGTCCGTGCCGGTATGCTTCTTCCAATTCAGAAGTCATTTCTTCCTTTAAAATGGTGCCGGCGCCGCCATGTATAGCTATAGAAATTTTTTGCATGGATTAAATGTAATAATTGTTTAATTTATTCTATTAAAACAAAAATAACATATTACACGTTTTATTTAATAAAATCCAAAGAATTTATATTTTAAGTCTTTTATTTTGACAAATTTCAAAAAGAGAGATATCAGGCTTTTGAATCCAATATCAATCTTTTGCACTCCATTAGTAGTTTTTCTTTATTAATTGCTACAGTTCCTACTTCTTCACAAACAATGCCTCCGGCAATGTTTGCAATCTCAGCGGCAAGATGAATGTTTTTGGTAGCAGCATATACTATTGAAGCAACAGCAATCACTGTATCACCTGCACCACTTACATCTGCGATATTTCTCCTGTGAGAAGGAAGAATTTCTTTTCTATTATTTTCCTGGTAAAAAATGCCTTTTTCGGATAAGGTTATTAATGAAATTTCATGATCCGTTTTTTCCCTTAATTGTATATGGATACCGGATAAGAATTCCTCAGATATTTCTTCTGGCAATAAATTCAGATTGGTAAATACTTCTACGAGATTGGGTTTAAAAAGAGTAGCGTTTTTATAAGAAAAGAAATTTTTTCTTTTGGGATCTACTGAAGTGGGCACTTTATTTTTTTCACAGAGTTCGATAGTATTAGCAATAATATTTTTGGTAAGGATCCCTTTATTATAATCTTCAAAAATGACTACATCCGGTTTTTCGGTAGTAATATATTTTTCGATTTGGTTTTGCAATTTCTCTTCATCAATAGAATCAATATCATGAATATCTTCCGCGTCAAGCCGCATCATCTGCTGGTTTCGGCTGATGATCCTTATTTTGTTGGTAGTAATTCTTTTTCTGCTTTTAAGCAAAAAACGGGTATCAATATTATTGTTCTGCAATAATTGTTTTAGCTGAATACCATCATTATCATCTCCCAAAATTGAAAGTAATGCCACGGAGGCGTCTAATGACTGTACGTTCAGAGCAACATTGCCGGCTCCTCCAATTCTTTGTTCTTTTTTACTAACAGCTACCACCGGAACAGGAGCTTCTGGAGAAATTCTTTCTACGTCTCCCCACCAATAAGTATCCAACATTACATCACCGATCACAGCGACTTTCATTTTTTTAAATCCGGAAAATAAATTATCAATATCAAGACTCATTTAGTTTTTGATTTTATTTTTTTTCTCACTTTTAATCGTAATGTAGAAAACAGGTATTCCTGCCAAAACAATTCCCAATCCCCACAAAGTGTAAAGCGGTTTAAAGAAAACCAGGAATACACAGAATACAGAACCCATAATGATGTAAAGAGCTGGTAAAAAAGGATACGCAAATGCTTTGTAGGGTCTTTCAATATTGGGTTTGGTTTTTCGAAGTACAAAGATACCAATGATAGTAAGTACATAAAATATCACTACAACGAAAGCAATCATGTCTAATAAATCATTGTAACTACCACTCAAACATAATATGCAAGCTACCGCAGCCTGTGCCCAGAGCGCCCATTCCGGAACTGCTTGTTTATTGAGCGTTCCAGCCTTTTTAAAAAATAAGCCATCGTTTGCCATAGTATAATATACCCTGGCGCCAGCAAGAATCAATCCGTTATTGCAGCCAAACGTAGAGATCATGATCATTATAGCAATTACAATTGCACCTCCTGATCCAAAGATTGCGTTAGATGCCGCAACCGCCACACGGTCACCACCGGGATAAGCTATCTGATCCAATGGCAAAGCATTCAGATACATAAGGTTCGTAGCAATATAAATTACCGAAACTATAAAAGTGCCCAGGAAAAGGCTAAGACCGATATTTCTTTTTGGATTTTTTATTTCTGCGGCGATAAAAGTTACATTGTTCCATGCATCGCTGCTGAAAAGAGAACCCACCATTGAAGCTGCAATGGCTCCAATCAAAATGGTTCCGCTTATAGGAAACCAATTGCCATGCAATACAAATTGCCCATTTATTTTTTTTAACTGAACTGCATGCAATCCTGTTTGCCAGTTTTCGTGCCAGAAACTATGTTTCACTAACAGGAAACCCAGAACGATCAATCCAAATAAAGAAAGAAGTTTAACAGTAGTAAAAGAAGTCTGAATTAGTTTGCCGCCTTTTATTCCTTTAGTATTGGTATAAGTAAGGAAAAGAATTAAAGCGATTGCTAATATCTGTGCAGCAGAGATATGAAAATCTCCCATTGAAAAGAGAAAAACATTTTCTCCCACTTCAGGAATAATGTAAGCAGTAAACCGGCTAAAAGCCACACCAACCGCAGCAATTGTTGCTGTTTGAATTACTGTAAAAGAACTCCACCCATATAAGAATCCACATAATGGATTAAACGCTTCTCTCAAAAAAACATATTGACCACCGGCTTTTGGAAACATGCCACTCATCTCTCCATAACTCACGGCTGCCATTACAGTCATTAATCCGGTAATTAACCAAACAATTATTAACCATCCGGCGCTTCCAACATTTCTTACAATATCCGTACTTACAATAAAAATACCCGAACCAATCATTGATCCGGCCACGATCATAGTAGCATCAATAAGACGAAGGCTTGGTTTAAATGCAGTTGCTTGTTCAGTCATAAAAAATCCTGTTTTTTTTTAAAACAGGATTGAAGATAAATATTTATTCCAGATTGAAAGAATGAATCACTTTTTATTTTCAGGATCCAATTTGTTTAATCCTGCAATTACATCACCGGTAATATTCAACGTAGAATCTTTATAAAACATAAACCCGGGTTCATAAGAAAATATGTAAGAATACCTACCGTCTTTATTATACACTTTCAAAAAATTCTGAATACGCATTAAAATATCTTCTTTCATTTTTGAATTGTAATTGTACAATTCATTATCAATACTCTGTTTTTGAGTTTGCAGATCCTGTTGCATTTTATTAATTTCCTGCATAGCAGATTGCTGTTCTTTTTGAGTCATTGTTGAAGCCTTTTGCTGTAACTGCATGGCACGATTTTGATATTTTTTTTGCATGGCAGTTACCTCATCATTAGCGGCAGATTGCTTACTTTCAAAATCTGCTTTTATTTGTTGATAATATTTATAATTATTTTGGAGGGAATCGAGGTCAATGTATGCGATTTTGAACTTCCCATCATTAACAATCTCTTCAGATTTTTTTATCGCCTGCACTACTTTACCATGATTTTTAAAATGTAGATAATAAAGATATCCTACCAGAATAAGCAGTATAATATTAATAGCAAGTAAAATATTTTTCATTAAAAGAATTTTGGGGCAAGATAAAAAAAACGATATGGTTACATTAATAAAGAGTTTTGATTTATGAAACACTTAACTAATGAGCTAATTTGTTACTACAGATCATGGATGCCAATGTGATAATATTTAAATTATCCAAAAAATTCTTTGTAACCTTTTCGAATGTTGTGAACTCTAAATCTATAAATAAACAAAATAATATCATGAAAATTATTAATTCTCTTACTAAGTCAGCTATATGTTTAGTTCTTAGTACCGGTTTGCTTTCTTTTCCGGCAAGCGCACAAGAAAGTCAAAAACTTACAGACCCTCAAATTGCTTCAGTGGCAGTAACCGCAAATCAAATAGACATTGAATATGCAAAAATCGCAATGAAAAAGTCGAGGAATACCCAGGTAATTGATTTTGCAAAAACAATGGAACGAGACCATGGTAATGTCATTAAGGAGGCCGTAGCTTTGGCCAAAAAATTAGGAGTTACTCCGGAAAGTAATCCCACTACCAAAGCATTTCTTGCAGGCTCCGTTAAAACAAAAGCAATGCTTAATTCAAAGAGAGGCAAAGCTTTCGAAAAAGCATACATAGACAATGAAGTAGCCTATCACAAAGCAGCAATCAACGAGGTTGAGAATGTATTGATTCCGGATGCAACGAACGAGCAATTAAAAAATTTACTGCAATCTGCATTACCAATCTTTAAGGGGCACCTTGCTCATGCTGAAGAGATTCAGAAAAGTTTCGAAAAATGAAAAATTTAGAAGCTGTATTGGGAATAGGAATATTTTTATTATTCCCAATACTTTTTTTATTTAGTTGCTCTTCCCCAAATAAAAAATCTCCGGCTGATCAAACAGAAACGAAAGAGAATATTCATAGAGTGGATACAGTAACTATCAATCTAATGAAATTTAATCCGGAAGTATTAAATGTTAATAAAGGTGATACTGTTGTTTGGATCAATAAAGGATTAGTACCTCATACTGTAAAATCTTACGAGGTTAATAAATTTTATTCAGACACTCTTCAACCGGGTAATATGTGGAAATGGGTAGTGACGGACAGTGCAGCTTACTTTTGTACTATTCATCCCACCGTCATGCATGGTAAGTTAATGCTAAAATAGAATTATCTTGAAAAAAAAGTTTTATTGAAAAGAAAAAATTTAATAACATTGGAGGCACAATTTGAAAAATATTCTGACCTGGAAATTATCCAAAGAATAAATGAAGGTGATATAAAGCTATTTGAAATATTGATAAGAAGATACGATCCTTTTCTTTACAAAATAGGTCGCACATATAGATATAATCATGAGGATACAGAAGACCTGATGCAGGATGCTTACATTAATACCTATTGTAACCTGAAAAAATTCGAAAATCGTTCTTCTTTCAAAACATGGCTTACAAGAATAATGTTAAACGTTTGCTATCAAAAAAGACATAAACTAACATTTAAAAATGAAATAATTAGTGATGATATTCAAAATGAAAAATCAAGTATTCTGTTTCATAATTCAACCAACAATGAAAAAATTGCTATGAATAAAGAACTCGGGCGTGTACTCGAAAATGCCATTCATGAAATTCCGGAAGATTACCGGATAGTATTCACATTGCGCGAATTAAACGGATTGAACGTTGCAGAAACTGCAGAAGCATTGGATATTACTGAAAGCAACGTAAAGGTGCGATTGAACAGAGCGAAAGGTATGCTACAAAAAGAAATAAAAAAGATGTATTCTCCAGAAGAAATTTTTGAATTTAACCTTATTTATTGCGATACGATGGTAAACCGGACTATGGCAAAAATATACGAATTAAAAAAGTTAGAAGATGAAAAATGATAACATTTTATATAAAGATTTTGAAGAGATAAGTTTGGAGGAAATTGAAGAAAATTATATCGGTTTTCCTGGAAAAGCTTCTTCAAATGGTGATAAGATTCTAATGAATGACGATGAAAAAATTAAAGTGATAGCTGATCATTTTAAAGTTATAATGCAGACATTGGGGCTTGATTTGAACGATGACAGTTTAAAAAATACGCCTCAACGAGTAGCAAAGATGTATGTAAAGGAAATTTTTAGCGGATTGAATCCGGCAAATGAACCTAATGTAACCCTTTTTGAAAATAAATATCAGTATAATAAAATGCTGGTTGAAAAAGGCATTACGCTTTTTTCCTACTGCGAGCATCATTTTGTACCAATTATTGGAAAGGTTCATGTGGCCTATATTTCAAAAGGAAAGGTAATAGGGTTATCAAAAATAAACAGGTTAGTACAATACTATGCAAAAAGACCACAGGTGCAGGAACGCCTTACCAACCAGATAGCCAAAGCATTAAAAAAAGCAATAGACACCGAAGATGTTGCGGTATTAATAGACGCAGTTCATCTCTGCGTAGCCTCGCGCGGAATAAAAGATACGAATAGCAGTACGATTACTGCTCATTATTCCGGAAAATTTATAAACGAAGGAACTAAGAATGAATTTTTGACGCTTATAAAATGATTTTTGATCACTCCGATAATTATCAGTTTATTATTTCCACTATTTATTTTAATCGGATCTTATCATTCGTAACCTTCAATCCAACTTGCCTCATACCTTATCAACGCCGATTCCATTTGATCGAAAATTTTTTTTCTAAGTATGGGAGTATCTTTTAAAGTTAATCCTTCCGTAGAAGTTTGGGCAAGAAAAACTCCACGACACTTACCGGGATTTAATGAAAAAATACTTTTATAATTCAAACGGTCATAGGTATCTAAAAATAAAATCGGAAGAATAGGTTTTTGTGTTTCAATCGCAATTTTAAATGCACCATCGTAAAAGCTTTTTAAAGGTTGATGGGTCATATTAAAAGTTCCTTCCGGACAAACAAAAACAGAAATCCTTTTATGAATAAATGCGATTAACATTTTTACACTGTTATAACGGGCTTTAGTACTTCTGCGATCAACTGATACCGTTCCTCTTTTATAAATAGATCCAAAGATGGGAATTTTATTCATTTCAGCTTTCCCAAGAATCCGGATATTTTGTCTGCGTATTACTTTCATCATCATTGGAATATCAAGATAAGAAATATGATTACTTACAAAAATGTACTCTTTATTTCTATCATAAGGTTCTTCATAAATATTCCAATGCTTTATTCGTAATAAACTAAAAAAAACATCAGCCCAAAAACGCGAGATTTTATAAATAAGATTTCCTCCTTTAACAGGTTTTTGTAAAAAAGCATATATAAAAAAAGGTAACAAAATAAACATAAGTAGTAGAAAAACAGAAAATCCATAAACACTAAAAAAAAATCTGAAAACCTTTTTGGTAATTTTCATTCCATTAATTTAAGCGAACGAAAGTAAAAAAACAGCGATTAAAAGACAAAATCTTCCCCATTTCAATATTGTATAACAAGTATTTACGTGAAAAATGTAAAAATGAGCATTTTTCCTGACTTTAGTATCCTAAATTACTTAGAATTCCCTTACATTTGCACTCCAAAAAATTGGAAAATTATGTTTGCAATAGTAAAAATCGCCGGTCAGCAATTTAAAGTTACACCAGGCCAAAGTTTATATGTTCCTCATCTTGATGGAAAACAAGGAGATGAATTAGAATTTTCTGATGTGCTTTTGCACGACAACGATGGAAAAGTTTCAATTGGCGACGAAGCCAAAGTAAAAGTAAAAGTTGAAATCATAAATGAATTAGTGAAAGGAGAAAAAGTAATCGCTTTTAAAATGAAAAGAAGAAAAGGCTTTAGAAAAAAACATGGCCATCGTACCCAATATACCCACATAAAAGTAACAGGTATTGCATAAAAATATTTTTCAAAGTAAATGAAATGCGAAAATCATTTCTAAAAATTATAATTTTTTAATTCAAAAAATATGGCACATAAAAAAGGTGAAGGTTCCGTAAAAAACGGACGCGATTCACAAAGCAAAAGATTGGGAGTAAAAATTTTTGGTGGCCAGGCGGCAACATCAGGAAATATTATTCTTCGTCAACGCGGTACAGTTTATCATCCGGGTAAAAATGTTGGGCTTGGAAAAGACTTTACCATCTTTGCAACAGCTGATGGTGTTGTTGAATTCAGAAAAACCAAAGGGGATAAAACTATAGTTTCTGTAAATTCAGTAGAAGCATCTGCATAAAAAAATTCAAATAAGTTTTGAGAGTTGACAAATTGTTTTTATTTTTATTTTTTATTTACTAACAATTAAATTCTAAAAACATGGCAACTGCAAAAAAAGCCGCTCCTAAAAAAGCCGCTGCAAAAAAAGCCGCTCCTAAAAAAGCCGCTCCTAAAAAAGCCGCTCCTAAAAAAGGCGCTGCAAAAAAAGCCGCTCCTAAAAAAGCCGCTGCAAAAAAAGCCGCTCCTAAAAAAGCTGCTGCAAAGAAAAAATAATAACAATTTTTCTTGAAGAATAAGTTTAAAGTCCTGAAGTTTTCAGGACTTTTTTTATTATTTAATTGTTTCTTTAAATTCAACATGGTAAAGGGTTATATTAAAATTTAAGAGATAATTCCCCTTTTTAAAAAGAAAAATTTTAGAAGAAATCTTTTTTCTTTTTTTAAAAGAATGACAAATAAATAACCATTCAATTTTATTACTTTCAAAAGTGATAAGTACTTATAGAGGAAATAGTTTCCAAAGGAAAAAACATTCTATTGCCACTTAAAAATTTAAACACATAACGGTTTATATATACACGCTTTCTGAAGAAAATATTTTTAAAATAAATGAAATCGGTGAAGTCGTCGGAAAGAAAATTCAGGAATTCTATAAACCTAAAAAACGAAAATATTTGAAGATTTGATTTTGAAAACGGTGCGAAGACATTTTGGAAATGTTAAAAATTAAAGTGACCGGACTAAAAAAATCAAGAGATTATGATGATAGATTTCATTAACAACATTTTTCAATTTCTTACTTACTGTTTATTTGCCATCAAAAAAATTTCATTGCAATCATGCTTCCAAAACCTTTTCCATTTGCATACTTCGCGATCCTTTTATAAGTATCTGCGCATTATGAAAATGTTCGTTTCTAAACCAATCTCTTGCCTTCAAAGAGTTTTCGCAATTAATATAATTTTGTTTTATTTCCTTGAAATTTTTTCCAACCAATACTACTGCATACCATTTATGTTGATCAATCAATGAAACAATATCGGAATGTTCTCTTTCGCTATCATCACCCAATTCCATCATACTTCCCAGTAAAAGCACTTTTTTACCACCTCTCATATTTGCGAAATTTTCAATCGCGGCTTTCATGCTTCCGGGATTGGCATTGTAAGCATCGAGAATAATAGTATTGGAATCTTTTCGAATCAACTGTGAACGACTGTTGGAAGGCATATAACTTTCAATCGCTTTTATTATTTTTCCTTCATCTATATTAAAATATCTTCCAACACAAAACGCAGCCAGAACATTGGGTAAATTATAAGCACCAACCAGGTTTGTTTTGATACGCAGATTTTTTTTACCTCCAATCTGCACTTCTATGAAAGGATCGTTTTTTAAAATATCACCCGTTACATTTCCACTTTTACTACCATAAAGAATCATTTTGTTCAATTGGCTGCCTAAGTCAAAGACAGCTTCGTCATCAGTATTTACAAAAGCAGTTCCCCCATGATTTTTCAAATATTCAAAAAGCTCGCCTTTCCCTTTTTTTACATTAGCTACGCTTCCAAATCCTTCAAGATGTGCTTTCCCAATATTTGTAATTAAACCAAACGTAGGTTTCGCATATTCACAATAGCCTGAAATTTCATTAAGATGATTAGCGCCCATCTCAATTACCGCAATTTCAGCATCCGGTTTTATTTTTAAAATAGTAAGAGGAATCCCGATATGATTATTTAGATTTCCTCTTGTAGTATAAGTCTTGAAAGTTGTAGAGAGAACCTCATGCAATAATTCTTTCGTTGTGGTTTTCCCATTACTTCCTGTAATGGCAATAAAAGGAATATTGAATTGTTCGCGATGGTGCTTTGCCAATTGTTGCAAAGTTTCCAATACATTATTTACATTGATGATTCTATCATCTTCAAATCCTAAAGGCTCATCAGCTACTACATAAGCTGCGCCGAGGTTAAGGGCTTCTTTTGCAAAATAATTTCCATTAAAATTAGGCCCCTTTAAAGCAAAGAAAAAATCATCTTTTTGTAATTTTCTTGAATCAGTTTGTATGGAAGAAAACTGCTGATAAATTTTATAAATGCCTTTAATATTCATTGGACAAATTTATGTGTTAGGTTTTGCCGGATAAAAAATAAATAAGCAAATAAATTAAAAGATTCTTATTATTCCTTAAAAATTTACTCTTTTCAAAAAAGCATAATTGATTAACTTGTGCTCTCTTATTTCAAAAATTTATTGATTCTGATGAAAAAAATCCTGGTTACTTTTTTCTTTTTAACTTCTCTACATTTTATCGCATTTACTCAAATACCCAATAACGCAGCAAGACAATGGGCTGATAGTGTTTTCAACACTTTGAATAATAACCAAAGAATTGCGCAATTAATGGTTCTGCGCGAAAGCAGTTATAACCCCGAAGGGCCCGTTTACTATGATTCGGCAATTACCGATGCGATCCAAAAATATAATATAGGAGGTATTGTACTTTTCCAGGGAAGTCCTGTAAAACAAGCCAATTATATCAATTATTTTCAAAGCATTGCAAAAACTCCTTTGATGGTTTGCATAGATGCAGAATGGGGATTGGGTATGCGTTTGGATAGTGTTACTCCGCTCAATCACCAGATGATGCTTGGCGCCATTCATGACTCAGCTTTAATATACCAATATGGAAAATTAGAAGGGAGACAATGTAAACGAATGGGCATCCAGGTAAATTTTGCACCGGTAGTTGACATCAATAATAACCCGAATAACCCTGTAATTAATGACCGTTCTTTTGGAGAAGATAAATATAAAGTAGCACGTTATGGAATTGCTTATATGAAAGGTTTGCAAGATGAAGGTGTTCTTGCATGTGCCAAGCATTTTCCGGGACACGGTGATGTTACGGTAGATTCTCATTTGGATCTTCCAGTGATCAATAAATCAATGACCCAATTGGATTCGTTGGAATTATATCCTTTCAAGAGAATGTTTGCTGCAGGAGTAGGAAGTGTGATGATTGCCCATCTTTATGTTCCTGCAATTGATGCTACGCCAAATACTGCGACCTCTTTATCAAAGAAAACTGTGACAGATTTGTTGCATAAAAAATTACAGTTTAACGGACTAACTTTTACTGATGCACTCGACATGAAAGGAGTTGCCAAATATTTTCCAGGAGGTCAGATTGCTGTGCAGTCGCTAATCGCAGGCAATGATATTCTTGATCTACCTGAAAATGTAGATTCTGCCATTGCAAATATCCGGCAGGCGATTGACAATAATCAATTAAGCTGGAACGAGATTTATGAAAAATGCAAAAAAGTACTTG
The DNA here is from genome assembly GCA_035532615.1 of Hanamia sp. Lineage (GTDB taxonomy): Bacteria > Bacteroidota > Bacteroidia > Chitinophagales > Chitinophagaceae > Ginsengibacter. The sequence goes on along the minus strand of DATKQQ010000362.1, from coordinate 16,228 downwards.
CTTATAAATATATGTATGGTGTAGCCAACGTGAAACCTATTGATACCACTAATCTTGCTAATGATCTCAGTAAAGGAATTGATGAGATGAATAAAATAGTTGCCGAAAATGCAATTACCGTTTTAAATAACAAGGACAAAGAATTTTTTCCGCTTACAGATGAAAATAAAAAAATCGCTTATGTAGGAATTGGCATTGACAGTGCAAACATATTTGCAGACAGATTAAAAACCGATTTAAACGCCGATGCATTTTATTTTAATTACAGGGAAGATGCCGGGAGAATTGCGACAATGGTTGAATTAATTAAGAATCGTTACAATGCAGTAGTGATAGGCATCCACAATTACAATCGCTATCCAGCCAATAATTTTGGCATTAGCAATTTTGCTTTAGATCTGGCGCATCAGATCCAGGAAAACAATAAAACAGCTATTTATGATTTTGGAAATCCTTACGCACTCAAAAATTTTTGTGAAGCTCGGAATTTAGTGGCTTGTTATGAAGATGATTCCATCACTCAAAATACAGCTGCTGATATTCTTGAAGGAAAAATAATTGCTAAAGGCACATTGCCCGTTACGGTTTGTGAAACTTATAAATTTGGAAGCGGCATTATCAGCAAACGAATTATGCCGCTTGCCACACCCGATGCAGAAGGAATAAATGGTTTGCAAATGACACGCGATATTGATTCCATAGCCAACCTCGGGATTACCGGCAACGCTTATCCCGGTTGCGTTGTATTAATTGCGCGTCATGGAAAGATTATTTTTGAAAAAGCTTATGGGAAATATAATTATGATACACGAGAACCGGTAACTCTGAATTCAATTTACGATATGGCATCGGTAACAAAAATTTGTGCCACTACTCTTGGCGTAATGAAATTATATGATGAAAGAAAACTAAGGCTCGATAAAACGCTCGGCACTTATTTACCATGGGTAAGAAAAAGTGATAAAGCAAATCTGAACATAGAAAAGATACTGCTTCACCAGGCAAGACTTGTAGCTGATGTTGTTTTTTATAAGAAAACCGTTGACCCTGTTACCGGGAGGCCTTTGCCTCAATATTTCCAGCCCGATTCATCAGCTAAATTTAGTGTAAGAGTTGCACAGAATTTGTATTTACGCACCGGTTATTGGAAAACGATGAACCAAAGCATTGTTGACAGCAAACTCCTCCCTACGGAGAAGTACGTTTATAGTGATAATGATTTTATTTTGATGGCAGATGTTGTCCAGGCTATTTCGGGATTGAGGGTTGATAAATATGCAGATACCTATTTTTACAAACCGATGGGCCTTCATTCCATAGGTTTTAACCCACGAAACAGGTTTGATACCAATTTGGTGGCTCCAACAGAATTGGATCAATATTTCAGATTTCAACATTTGCATGCCGACGTTCACGATGAGGGAAGCGCCATGTTTGGCGGAGTTGCGGGACACGCAGGTCTATTTAGCAATGTCGAAGATATCGCTGCTATTTTGCAAATGTTTTTGAATGACGGATCTTTTAATGGAACACAATATATCAAACCGGAAACCCTTACTTTATTTACGGCCTACAATTCGAGTATCAGCAGGCGTGGCATTGCTTTTGATAAACCTCAAAAAGATAATTATACTACTACAGATCCACATCCCTATCCATCCAGGTTTGCTTCACCACTTACATTTGGGCACACCGGATACACAGGGACTGCTATCTGGGTAGATCCAAAATATGATTTGGTTTATGTATTTTTAAGTAATCGTGTAAACCCAACAAGAAGTACGAATCTATATAAATTAAATATAAGAGGAGCAATTGAAGATGCGGTGTATAAAGCAATGATGCCGGCAATTCCGGAAGTGTTGAAGAGAGAGAAGCTGGAGAAGGAAATGAACAATAAAGAATAAGACAAGAAGAATGTTCAACATTCAAGGCGAAGAAAAAAAACAGTAAACAAACAAATAAAAAGAGTTCTAATTTCATTTTTGTTTTTTAAAGTGATGCCTAATAACTATTAACTATTAACTATTAACTATTAACTATTAAAAATATTCACTAATAAACATACACGCCATGGAATATCCCTATCAAATCAAAACTTTGGAAGAATACAAAGGAGCCTATAAAAAAAGTATTGAAACCCCTGACGAATTTTGGTCTGAGGTAGCTGAAACCTTTTTCTGGAGAAAGAAATGGAATAAAGTTTTGGAATGGAATTTTAAAGAACCAAAAATAGAATGGTTCAAAGGTGCAAAGCTTAACATCACCGAAAATTGCATTGATCGTCATTTAAAAGACCTGGGCGAAAAACCTGCTATTATCTGGGAGCCCAACAATCCGGAAGAAAGAACAAGAATTGTTACCTATACGAGGTTGCATAAAAGAGTTTGCCAGGTGGCCCAGATGCTTATCAATAATGGTGTTAAAAAAGGCGACCGAGTTTGTATTTATATGGGCATGGTTCCAGAGCTGGCTTACGCGGTGTTGGGCTGCGCAAGAATCGGCGCAATACACAATGTTATTTTTGGAGGATTTTCTGCGCAAAGTATTGCAGATCGCGTGGAAGATTCGAAGGCAGAATTTATTATAACCTGCGATGGCGCTTATCGTGGGGCCAAAGACATTCCTTTAAAAAGTGTTATAGACGATGCTTTGATCGGAAACAAAACTATAAAAAAAGTAATTGTTTACACCAGAACCAGAAGGCCCGTTTCTATGATAAAAGGCAGGGACGTATGGTGGGAAGATGAAATGGATCATGCTCTATCGCAAATAGAAAAAAACAATGTAGTAAACTTTCCGGCTGCTGAAATGGACGCGGAGGACCCACTTTTTATTTTATATACTTCCGGTTCCACAGGCAAGCCAAAAGGCGTAGTACATACCAACGCCGGTTATATGGTTTGGACTACTTATACTTTTGTAAATACGTTTCAATATCAACCGGGCGATGTTTATTTCTGCACGGCTGATATCGGCTGGATCACAGGACACAGTTATATTGTGTATGGTCCATTGGCTGCAGGCGCCACCAGTCTGATGTTTGAAGGAATCCCTACCTGGCCGGATGCGGGAAGGTTCTGGGATATCATTGATAAATACAAGGTGAATATTTTATATACAGCACCCACGGCAATCAGAAGTTTGATGAGTTATGGATTGGAGCCATTAAAAGGAAAAGATATGTCCACATTGAAAGTATTGGGAAGTGTGGGAGAACCTATTAACGAAGAAGCATGGCATTGGTATGATGAACATATTGGTAAAAAGAAATGCCCTATTGTAGATACCTGGTGGCAAACTGAAACAGGCGGAATTTTAATTTCAACGTTAGCTGGAGTAACGCCCTCAAAACCAAGCTGGGCCACATTGCCACTCCCCGGAGTGCAGCCGATTTTAGTAGATGAAAATGGAAAGGAAGCAACTGAAGTGGATGAAAATGGATTGCTCAAAGGAAATCTTTGTATGAAAGCGCCATGGCCTGGGATTTTGAGAACTACTTATGGAGATCATGAACGTTTCCGGAAAAATTATTTTGCCACTTATGAAGGATTATATTTTAGCGGCGACGGCGCATTAAAAGATAAAGAAGGCAATTACAGAATTACAGGAAGAGTGGATGATGTGTTGAATGTAAGCGGACACCGCATTGGTACCGCTGAAATTGAAAATGCGATTAACATGCATGCGGGTGTGGTAGAAAGCGCTGTGGTAGGTTATCCTCATCCTATAAAAGGGCAAGGTATTTATGCTTTTGTGATTACTGAAAAGAAACATCCTGAAGACGAAAGATCTAAACAGGATATTTTAGAAACAGTTTCACGAATTATTGGTCCTATTGCCAAGCCTGATAAAATACAGTATGTAAATGGACTTCCGAAAACAAGAAGTGGAAAAATAATGCGGCGCATCCTTCGGAAAATCGCAGAAGGAGAACTGGATAATCTGGGTGATACAACCACTTTATTGGATCCCGGCATTGTAGATGAAATAAAAAAGAACAGATTGTAATAATTGCAACCTTATAATCTGGTAATATAATTTCGAAAACAGGTCAGACTAAAATTTTCTGACCTGTTTTTTTTATTTCCTTTGCACCATGCATCCTAAAAATTTATCCATCAGCGATTTTGATTATTCTTTGCCTGAAGAAAAAATCGCCGCTTATCCTTTGCCACAAAGAGATCAGTCTAAATTATTGATTTATAAGAATGGCTATATTTCCGAAGATATTTATAGAAATATTTCTGATCATTTACCCGAAAAATCTTTCCTGGTTTTTAATGATACCAGGGTAATTAAAGCAAGAATTTTATTTCAGAAAGCAACCGGTGGAATAATAGAAATATTTTGCTTAGAACCGCATGAAAAAACAAATGATTATGCCATTATACTTTCTCAAAAAAAATCTACAAGATGGAAATGCATGATTGGCGGCGCCGGAAAATGGAAAGAAAAGTTTCTTGAAAAAAAAATTGCCATTGATAATAATACAATCAAATTAAAAGCTCAATTGGTCAGGAAATTAAGCGATGCTTATGTAGTAGAATTAAGTTGGGATCCCGAAAATTATTCTTTTGCAGAAATTATAGAACATGCAGGCGAAACTCCATTGCCTCCTTATATAAAAAGAAAAGTGGAAGAAATTGACGCACAAAAATATCAGACCATTTATTCTGCTCACGAAGGTTCTGTGGCTGCACCTACCGCAGGTTTGCATTTTACCAAAGAAATATTTGCTTCATTAAAGAATAAAAATATTGATACCGGATTTGTGACACTGCATGTAGGGGCAGGCACTTTTAAACCGGTAAAATCCGAACATATGGAAGGGCACGAGATGCATGCAGAGTGGATAGATGTTTCTGCAAAATTTATTCAGCAGTTAATTCAAAATATTTCGCACGGCGTATTTTGTGTGGGCACTACTTCGGTAAGAACCATTGAAAGCCTCTACTGGATGGGGTTAAAGATTTTTATGAATTCCGGGATTGAATATGATGATTTAAAGATAAATCAATGGGAAGTATATGAAGATGATTTGAAAAATAATAATTGCACTGTTGAAAAATCTTTACAATCTCTTTTAACTTATCTTAAAAATAAAAAAACAGAAAGGCTTTTTATTCAGACACAAATTATTATTGCTCCCGGCTATTCTTTTAAAATCGTAAATGGGATCATCACTAATTTTCATCAGCCAAAATCTACTCTATTACTTTTAGTTGCGGCGATGATTGGCGCGGAATGGAAAAATATTTATGAGTATGCCCTGAGTCATGAATTCAGGTTTTTGAGTTATGGTGATGGCTGTTTGATTTATAAAGAATAAAATTTAAGGAATTCAATTTTTGAATGCTCTCTTGAAATTATAAAAGAAATAAGCCAATCCCCGGCCGGCAAATGCACCCATAACAATATTCTGAGTCCTGCTAAAATCGGGCTTAAGAAAGAAAAAGAACATATCAAAGCATAACAAAAACCAGCTAAATTGTATAATTAATAAAGCCTTTGTATTTCTATATTTCATTCTGAACCTGTTACCCAATATCATAATCGGGACCATTGTCAATAAACAATGATTAAAACAATTCTATCCATTTAATAATCTTTTTCTAAACTTTTCAAAGCCTTTCAGTTCACAGTTAAACACTTCTAAACTATCTAACTTTTCTAAACCTTAATTCACCATTTTATCAGCACAACAACTACTGGCAAATGCTTCAGGCTTTGCTTTGAAAGCAAAACCCATCCCAAGAATATATCCCATTGCTTCACGCAATGCTTCATTACTTTTAAAACCCGGATTGGTATTGATGTCGGCATGCACTTCCATATCTACATCATATTTAGTAAAAAGATCGCATAGTTCGTAAGCGATCTCAATACTTTTGGCGACTTCTACCAACATACGTTCTTTAATACTGTACTTCGATGTTGTCTTTTCATTATGAATAAACATAAATCCTCCGCGTCCTTCGCGAAGGAAAACAATTACTGTCGCAAATTCAGTTTCATGGCTTTTCACCTGGCTGTCGGTACCGATGCAAACTTTTAATTTGTTGCCTGCTTCTGTTTCTTTTTGGATGGTTTTTTCTACAGCGCTTTTTATTGGCAACTCGATGGCATCGCCATTAAATCTTCTCCATAACATAAAATAAAATTTATTAAATGTAAAGATATTCTATGGAAAGTGAGAAAATTTTTGAAAAAGAAAATGATAAATTATTGTTCAATGCTGAAAACAACAAAAGGGGCCAGCCCCTAACGCTGACCCCTAACTTACACATGAATCTACCTTACAGTTTTACAATTCTTTGCGTTGTTCTTTGGTTGTTACTTATTATTTGCATTACATAAATTCCGTTAGGGGAATTACTGATATTTATATTTGTCAAACCTGCCTGAGCGTTGCCTGACTTTATAATTCGTCCGCTCATATCGGCTAAAAGGTAATTATAGTTTTGAGATGCATTCACGGTTATTTCCGAACTAACTAACGTTGAAACTTTAAAAGTATTATTTACACTACCCACAGGTTTCAAAAAAATAATATTAGAATAAACCACCTGTCCGCTAATTGAAGTAGTTTTTAAACGATAAAAAATATTTTCATTTATTATCGGTACGTAACTAAAATTTTTTACTCCAGGCGAAAGGGATGTAAGAGTAGTAAAAATAGAACCATTATTCGAACTTTCTATGGATAGGCTTTGTAGTGGCTCGTCAGAAATAATACTCCAGCTTAAATCGTGTTCACCGTTTTCAGTTTCTCCTGTAAGCAAAACCTTACTTATAGGTAAAATAGTTAACGGAGAAAAAACTCCACTTACTGTGTAAGAACCCAGACTTCCATAATTCGTAGTATTTGCATTTCCCGCCCCTTGCACTAATACATAATAATTGCCCGCCATTAATGTAGTATCTATCGATACATCCAGCTTGTCTTCAGGATTATAAATATTTACAACATTAAAACCAGAATCAAATAGCGTAACCTCTACATCCAGGTCAGCACCATCATTATCTGGCCCCACAGAGAATGGAGCAGCATTCAATTTCAGTTCTCCGTCATTTGGTAAATTTATTTTAAAAGCATCTTTATCAGTATTGGTAGTTATTATTCCGTTAATAGAAAATTGAAAATTTGCAATATTAATAACTGCGGGATTCACGGCGGGGTTATCACTATAATCATCAGGACGATAAGTAAAACCATTTCTGGAAGTTATTATAGATAAGTTATCCTGATCGTTTGTGCATCCACTTGGAGTAGGACCATTATTCCATCCCGTTAAATTTCTATAATAACTGTTCCCCATAATTGGCGCCCAACTCGTTTGCCCAGTGCCCACGCCTTCATTATAGGTGGCTAATAATGCGCAACTTCCATTATAAGTTGACTGATGAATGAGGCCAAGAGTGTGGCCGCTTTCATGAGTGCAACATTCCGCTACATCTTTCGCATCATAACCAAGCATATTCGAGAATACAAATGCCGGTGTATCGTCGCCCCAAATAAATGACCCGGTAAATGCTACGCCACCCACTCCCTGGTACCAATCATTTGTGGGAGTTATGATAATCCTTGTTCTTTGATTTAATGGCGCTGCCAGGAAAACTGTAGAATCGGTGGTCACATTTATATTAAACGGGCGGTAATCTTCGGCTACACGATTAAAAATTTCTGTTATCTGGTCATCAGTCATTCCCGAAGGTGCACAATAAAGGGGACCATTGCTATTCCAGGCAGTTCCTGCAACAGTTTCTCCATCGAAATCAAGAAATATCGTTGGTTTTGCAGAAGGGAAGCTGCTTAATTTTACCTGGCTGTAAGATTGAAAAGACATCATCATCATTAATAATAATATCGATAGATTCTTTTTCATGGTTTTGGATTTAGGTATTATAGCCGTTTTAGGAGAACGGTGTAAGGTTTATTTTTTGATTAATAATCTTCTATAAGTGCATCGGTTTGTATTTTGTTCATTACATAATTGCCGTTATTATCTTTCTTCAATTCAAAGCCATCAGCATATTTTTGATTAAGAATATGCCCTATATATGAAACTGTTTTATCAGGATTAATCCTTTTGGAAATGGCTAAGATCGTATTATCTAATGTGGGAGCTTTTACAATTACGCTATATAGATTATCATATCGTTTAATGGAAGACGTTACAATCCCGTTGAATGAAAAATCGCCAAAATTAATCTTCACTTTAGCACCTTCGGGTGTAGTAAACGCTTTATCAAGCTCCGTAACTGCCGTTGGTAAATTTTGGGCATATTTATTGAAATAATTTTGGCGGGTAGAAGTGAGGATCTGTGCCTGCGTAACGTGGGAGTAAATTATAAATATACAACACACCATCACTTTGTAAGTGATTTTCATAGATTGGATTTTAGGATTTCTAAATTTCGGACAATTATAAAACGTGTATCTAATGAAAATATTTCACTTTCCAATAGAAAATAAAATGAAAAATAAAAGTTGCGGGAAAGTACGTGTGAAAAAGTATTAATACTGCCTGGTGCTTAGTAAAACTAACGTACATGCTTCCAGGGTAATAATTCCTTTCTCTCTGGCAAGAGAAGCCAATTCTTCATTTTCAGCTCCGGGGTTGAATATGATTCGTTTTGGTTTTTGAGAAATGATATAGTTGTAATATTCTTTTTGATGATCGAAGTTCAAATAGAGAGTTACAGTATCTAAGTTTTCAATATGCTTTTTTTCAGAAATAATTTCCACATCATTTACTATTCCAGTATGCCTGCCGATTGCAATTACATCATGTCCCTTGGTTCGAAGACTATTAATGGCAAGATAACTATAACGGGAAGGGTCAGACGAGGCGCCTAAAACCAAAGTTTTTTTATTTATAATGTTCATTCATTTAGGAATCTTGTTTTTATACCAGGGTTAGGAATCATACAACTTTCCTTTTACTCAAACCAACGATACCTGTTTCTTGAAATCCGGTTATAAATACTGCCCCTGATAAACGCGGGCACAATAATAAAACCATACATCAATGGCGATAATCCATTTCTGCAAGCCCTCAATGCAACTGTTGACCGCGTATAAACCAATCTTTTTTCAACAAACCCAAAAGAATTCAGATCAGTAAAAAGCAAATTATTATTAGATACAATTTTGGCGGCGAGATCACTTTGTAAAGGTCCAAATATTATAAAGGATTTCTTATCTCTTTTAATTACAAAGTTTACAGCTCTGTTACAAAGGTTGCAAATACCATCAAACAATATAACTGGTTGTTCAGGCATTCTGCAAATTTACTAAAACTCATTTCCGTGGGTCATTTTTATCATTCTTCGAATTAAAGAAGGAAAATGTTTTATGGTCCTGACAAACAAATCAGTAGTCTTTGATTTACCAAATAATTTTTGGATCATTCTTCCATTCCTTAAACGGGATTTAAAAGATTTTTGCCATTCAAAAACAAATTGGGATTCCATTTTCCCCCTGGTGATTTCTTTTTTAAGAAATGAATTGATATTCTCAAATGCAATCTTTGCGGAATGCATTGCCATGCTCATGCCGTTTCCACAAAGCGGCACGATCATTCCTGCAGCATCGCCCAACATGAGTACATGATCTTCTATTTGTGTTTTCTTATCAAAACTGACCTGCGAAATGATAACAGGTTCTTTAAATAAAAATTCAGATTCAGAAAAGATTTTCTTAAGAAATGGATTTTTATATAAAATAGTTTTCTCCATTTCCTTTAGTGAATTATGATTTTCTCTTAAATTTTGAGCAGTAGTGAGATAACATAAACAATATGTATTCTCCTCTATTTTTGAGATTCCGCAATATCCATTTTTAAAATTGTGTAAGGCAATTGTATCATCCGGAAAAGAAGCTTTAACGTGATATTTCACTCCAATATAATTATTGAGTTTATTGGCTTTTTGTTTTACAAAATCCCTTTGCCATTTTACATCAAGATTGCTTCTTTTTCCAAAACTCCCGACCACTATCTCAGCATTAATTGCTCCGCCATTATATTTTACAGTAAATTTCTCATCGTTAAAAATAACCTCATACACCTTAGTTTCTTCATAAACAAGAACACCGCTTTTCTTTGCGATCGATTTCAATTCATTATCCAGAAAGTAACGGCTTACTCCAAAACCTCCCATATCTAATCGGGATTGAATAAAATTTCCGCAAGGTGACGAAACAATTAAATTTTTTATGATGGGCAAATTAAGTTGCGAAAGATTAAGCCCTAAGCTTTCAAGGAAGCTCCAACTTTCAAGGCTTATGTATTCTCCACAAACTTTATGAAAAGGATATTTTTCTTTTTCAAATAAAATTGTTCTATAGCCACGATGAGCCAGTAAAATAGAAAGAGAAAGGCCAGCCAGGCCGCCACCGATAATCCCTACAGTAAACGAAGGAATATTGGCATTTCCATTTTTATAAAGAAAATCTTCAACCAAATTATTTTATATTTCGATAATTAAATTCTGTTATCAGATACCTGAAAGCCCATTTCCATTTGATAGAATAACTTTTAATTCCTGCGTTTTTAAATATTTCTTCCCATTCACTTTTTCTAAAACCTCTCAACACAGAAAGAGGTGCATCGTTTTTCACAAGGTAAGATTTTGAAAAAAGGGCAGTTGCTATTTTTATGAAATGATACGCAACAGGGTGGCGATGCAAATCATTAATAAAAAAACCAACCATAGAATTGCTCTTCATCCAAACTAACATTTCTACCAATTCATTCTCAGAAAAATGGTGGCAGAAAAGTGACGAGAAAATAATATCGGGTTTTTCTTTATTAAAAAATACATTTTTATAATCGGAAATAATAAAATTTATATTTTGAATTTGAGTATTTTCATTAGCAAAAGCAATGCATTCGCTATTCATATCAATACCAGTAAACGAAGAAATAATCTTATTTCTCCTGCAAAATTTAAATATCGCATCCAGGTTATCACCGCCGCCACAGCCAATTTCGCATACAGAAATTTCTTTTTTATTTGCTAATAATTTTTTAAATCCGGCAACAGAAACAGAGTGGCCACCAAGATGCGTATTGATAAAATCAAGCTCCTTCATGTTCAAAGCAATATCCTCAAATGGAATATTATCCTCGTCAAGAAGTTCTTTTTTTAATGAGCGGCTTTTATAATCAATCATTAGATAAAATAAACGTTTCCATTGTGAGCCCAGGGCCAAAGGCAGCACCAAAAATATTGGTCATTTTTTCTTTATTTTTTTCTAAAGAATTCAGAATTTCTTTCAACACGAATAAAATGGTAGGTGAAGACATATTTCCGAAATCATTAAGCACACGATAAGAATATTGCAGGTCCTCGGTAGAGATCGAAGTGCTTTTTTCAATAGAAGACAGAATTCTTTTTCCTCCGGGATGTATGCACCAATGTGAAATATCTTCTTCATCCATATCTGCATTTAGTAAAGCATTTTCCAAAAGACGGTTAAAATCCTGTTCTATTAATTCCGGCACGTAACCGGAGAGTTTCATTAAAAAACCGGACGAAGAAAGTTCCCAACTCATATGATCTTTTCCATTAAAGCCAACTTGGCTATAAAAATCTTTTATCATCAAACCTTCCAGTTTATCTTCATTGTGCGCCACCAAAATGGCTGCTGATCCATCTCCAAATAATAGTGATGATGCAATATTATCGACTGTTGCATTCTTTTGAAAATGCAGGGTACAAAGTTCAGTACATACAATCAGTACTTTTGCTTTTTTATCATTTTTGCAAAACGCATTAGCTAGTTTCATTGCATGAATAGCAGCATAACAACCCATAAAATTTATAGAAGTTCTGAAAATATTTACCGGTAAATTCATCCTTTCCATAATCTGCAAGTCAAGGCCCGGTGCGCTCATACCGGTACAACTGACTGTTATTAAATGAGATATCTCATTCTTGTTTACTTTGTGATGAATACATTTTTCTATGGCTTTTATAGAAAGTGAAGGAGCGGTTTTATCATACCATTTCATTCTTAATTCAAGATTTGGAAAAGGCTCCAGGTTTTCCGAAGCTGGGTAAAATTGCCATTCATTAGCAACCAAACTGTAATCGGGTATTACTGAATATCTGGTTTCAATAGCGCTTTGATGATAGAGGAACTTAAGTTTTCTATTACCTACATCATCCATTGCATATACCTTTTTCATAAAATCGAGAATATCATTTTGCTTGTGCATGAATGAAGGAACTGCGGTTGCTATTGATACAATTTTGCTCAATTTATTTCAAAATTAAAAGTGTGAAAAACCCGAGGTTGGCACATGTCGAAGCCAATATATTCATCTGCATAGTATTTTTAAAGCTCGCTTCATTTTTATTTTTTACCACTTTACCGAACCACAATAGAAAATATACGATAACCGGGAGCATTAAGATTTGAAAAATAATAAAATCCTTAAATTCTGATTGCAAATAAAAATACCAGCCCAGGGCTGTGAAAGCCAAAGCATATACAATGCCAGTAAAAATAAAAGTGCCATTATAACCTAATAAAAAACTGATTGTAACTACTCCATCTTTGCGGTCTTCTTCATGCTGATAAATTTGAGTAAGTGGATAAAAACCTCCAATCAACAAACCAGAAGCTGTTGTAGCAATAACGGAAATATGCAAAGTGTGGTTGCTATCGCAGCCAAGAAATACCAAAAAATAAGTAACTGCACCCTGGAAAATAACAACTGTCAGATAGCCAATCACGGGGTATTTCTTTAAACGAATTTTCCTATAACTATATGCCTTGGATGCCAGGATGTAGAAAATAATTCCTATGGCGAAAATTGGTGAGACAAAAAAGCTTAAAACTATTCCTGTAATATCCATTATGATAGTTACAAAAAACAATTGTTTTGTTGGTTCCATTGGGTTTTTCAAACCACCAATAGGCGAAGTATCCTTGTCCATATAACTATTGTAGCCATTACTTGCAGGATAAATCAGCAAATGTAGAATGATAAAAACCATTATTGCATTTGCCCAATTAATAATTGAAACCTGGCTTAATGCGAATAAATAAACAGGCATCAGAAAAAATGAAAACTGAAAACGGAGAAGTTGTAATGTTGAATTGGAATTTTTATTCACTATTAAATTTAGAATATTTTTTTAATATCACCATTACAAACAGGGTATTCATATATTTATGATGAAACAACCAATTTCCTTTTACTGGCAGATAGTATTTCAATATTTGTGAAAACAGTATTTTCAGGAAATATTCCCGGTACCCTTTCGGGCCATTCAACCATGCAAATTTCATTACTGTTCAGACAATCCTCTATACCTGCATCCATTGCTTCCCTGCCGCTTTTGATGCGATAAAGATCAATGTGGTAAATAATTTCATCATTAAGCGTATTGTATTCCTGTATTATTGAATAAGTAGGACTACTAATAGTTCCATTTACCTTCAAAAGTTTACAAAGGGTACTTATAAAAGTGGTTTTGCCTGCACCTAAATCTCCCCCGAATGCAAGTACTTTATAATTTTTGGTTAATTCTAAAAATTCTTTCGCAGCATTTTCAATATTGACAAGCTCATAAATAATCTCCATTGTATGTAATGTTTAGTGTAAAATTACTGGTTTATAAAATCTACCTTCAAAATAATTGGTGAGATATTTCAGAAGAGGTATTTCTAAAATAATATCATTTAATTTTATAAAAAAACACCTTCCTATTTTAATGACAGAGCCTAAAGAAATTTTAAAAAAATATTGGGGTTACAACTCTTTTCGACCACTTCAGGAAGAAATTATCAATTCAATTTTAGCTTCCAAAGACTCCGTGGCCCTAATGCCTACCGGTGGAGGAAAATCAATTTGTTTCCAGGTTCCGTCGCTTTTAAATGAAGGACTTTGCCTGGTAATAAGCCCTTTAATTGCCCTGATGAAAGACCAGGTAGCTAATTTGAAAAAAAAAGGAATCCCAGCTCTTTCAATCTATTCGGGGATGAGTTTTATTGAAGTAAAAAAGACTTTGCAAAATGCAGCTTACGGAAAATTCAAATTCTTGTATGTTTCACCTGAAAGGTTAGAAACTGAACTATTTTTAGAATACCTTCCGACAATAAAATTGAATTTGATTGCAGTAGATGAAGCGCATTGCATTTCGCAATGGGGTTATGATTTCAGGCCACCCTACCTTAGAATCTCCGCCATTCGTGAATACTATCCTGATGTACCCATATTGGCGCTTACTGCTTCTGCCACTCTTGAAGTACAAAAAGATATTTGTGAAAAATTGCAATTTAAAAAAGGATATCAATCTTTTCATCAATCTTTTGAGCGTCTCAATCTTTCTTACAGTGCCTTTGAACTTTCTTCAAAACAAAATAAATTACTGACTATTTTAAAAAAAGTTCAAGGAAGTGGAATTGTGTATTGCAAAACCAGGAAAAGAACCAAAGAAATATCTGAATTATTACAGATCAACAACATTAATGCAGATTTTTATCATGCCGGCCTGTCAAATGAAACCCGAAATAAAAAACAGGAAGACTGGATAAATGATAAGACTCGAATTATCGTTTGTACTAATGCATTTGGGATGGGCATTGACAAACCTGACGTGCGCTTAGTAATTCATTATGATGTACCCGACGCCTTGGAAAATTATTACCAGGAGGCAGGTCGGGCGGGCAGGGATGGTAAAAAATCGTATTCAGTTTTGCTTTATAATGAATCTGAGTTAAGTGATTTAAAAAAGAAAGTGAACATTAAGTTTCCTTCAATTGAAATTGTCAGAAAAGTATATGGCTCATTGTGCAATTTTCTTCAGTTACCTGCGGGAAGTGGCGAGGGTCTTTCTTACGATTTTGATATCAATAAATTTGTAAAAAATTTCAAGCTTGATGCTTTTACAGTTAATAGTGTATTGAAAATACTGGAACAGGAGGAATTAATAAATTATAGCGAGCAGTTTTTTTCACCACCAACTGCTGTATTTACAACAGATAAAAATGCATTGGATTCTTTTGAACAAAGCCATCCTCAATATGATGACGTAATAAAAGGAATGTTGCGTTCTTATGACGGAATATTTGACTTTCCGGCTGTTATTAATGAAATGCAACTCGCTAAATTTATTTCCCTAAAAAAAGAAGAATTACAGAAAAGACTTTTGGAACTGAAAGCAATTGGAATCATTGATTACTTACCCCAAAAAGAAAAACCTCAGATATATTTTCTTGAAAACAGAGTAAAAGCGGATGACCTGTTTATCAATGAAAAAAACATATTACTTAGAAAGAAAAATTTCGAGAAAAGACTATTTGCGATGATACATTTCCTGAAAAATAATAGAGAGTGCAGGAGCAAAATGATTGCTTTTTATTTTAATGACCTTAATGTAAGGGAATGTGGGGTTTGTGATAATTGTCTCAGGAATAAAGAAATTGTTCTTTCAAATGAGGACTTCAATTCCATTTCGGCAGAGATAAAAAAATCAAGTTCAAAAATACCGGTTTCCTATGCTGATTTATATCAAAAATTATCCTTTTTTAAAGAAAATAAGATTAGAAAAGTTCTAATTTTTTTACAGGAAGAGAATATAATAACAATAGACAATGACGGGATGATACAATCAAAGTGAAATAAAAAAAGGGACGCGGATAGACATCCAGTCCCGATTTTAATCCAATATCCTATGAAAAACCGGAGCAAATATAGTGTATTTTGATTGATTATTAGTGTCTGCTAAAGCATTGTTTTCTCTTAACTAACGTAAAACGAGGATATATAAAAAGAGGGAGGCTTAAAAAAAAGGGACCCAGATAGAAATCTAGTCCCGCTTTAAAATCCAATATCCTATGAAAAACCGAGACAAATATAACGCGAAAAAGGCTACTATAAAATAATTTTAAGGCAGTTCCCTAAAAAATCACATATTTATACGATAAAAAAGGGGGTACATTTATTGAGCGGTTTAATATATTGTATATGCGGTTAAGCTATATTTTCTTTCAAAAAAAATGAAATACACTTAAATTATTAAAAATCAGATATTTACATAGTTCCCAATTCATTTCAACTCCTAACCCAACTTGGAAATTAGTCCCCGAAAATAACGATAATTTCATTAATTTTTGACTTTTTTTGATAAATTATATATGTTATTAATTGGTAATCAATATAGTGTAAATAAGATTGTATTTGTTGTCCCCGAAAATATAGTTTAT
>DATKQQ010000361.1:0-3336 GCA_035532615.1 Hanamia sp. | reverse complement strand
CCAATATTTGAACCTAAAAATAATACAATCTTCCTGCGTTTTGAAACTTCATAGCATTCCTGAATCATATCAAAATAGTCGCCATTTAACCCCTGCATCTGTAACCCAGGTATTCGCTGAGGCATCTCTGCTTCTAACAACCGGACTATATTTTCCGAGATATCAACCGGATAATAAGTAATTCTTTCTCTTCTTTCGGATAAATAACGGAGTAGATGAGTGCTTTTGGTAGCGTCTCCTGCACCCAGTTCCAGAATATCAAACTCAGCAAGCCTTTTTAAAAAGAAAGATGCGATATCTTTTGTTTGGTTTTTAAATATCTCCTCCTCACAACTGGTAAGATAATATTCCGGAGATTGCATGATCTGCTGAAACAACTCATCTCCTGCCGCATCATAAAAATATTTCGATTGCAGGTGTTTGTGCGGAGAAGACAACCCGGCCATTACATCTTTATAAAAACTATTAACTCCTGTTTTTGCTACTATATCAGTTACTGTCATAATAAAATATATACCGGATGAAAAAAGCCACGCTTTTTGTTCCGCGTCAAACTATTTGATTATTTATTGTTATTGCTTTACCTGCACTCCTTTCCAGAAGGCTATGCGGTTTTTTATTTCTTTTGCTGCTTCCTTTGGTTCAGGATAATACCATGCCGCATCTTCGTTTGTTTTGCCATCTACCTGCAGTGTATAATAACTGGCAAACCCTTTCCAGGGGCAGGTGGTGTGTGTATCAGAAGGTTTTAAAAATTCTTTGTTTACTGCATCAGCAGGAAAATAATGATTGCCCTCCACGATAATGGTATCATTACTTTCTGCAATTACCTGGTTGTTCCATATTGCTTTCATATATATTTTTTACCGGTGATTTAGATTTCAACTTTCGCATAATCTTTTCATTACGTCCGTAATAGTCATTGCCTACTACCTGGTAGCCAAGAGCTTCGTGTGTCATAAATCGTTCCAATTATTAAGTAAAATTAAAAAAACGCTTAACTAAACCTTAGTCGCCTTAATTTTATAATCCTGACATTTTTGTTTAATTTTTTTAGATTTTTCTTCCTTTCTCCTCCGCATCTTTGAATTTTTTTTGAATTATTAAGGCAGGCTTTGTATGTAATGATCATGCAACAATTAGAGAAAAATAACAAGAAAATAATTTAAATGTTCTTCTCTTTCCAGAAATGTATTTTATAAAACTTTTTGAATGTTTGTGAACACTCCTTCCGATTGCCCGCCAGAGTATTTTTAGCATTTGTTAATTTATATTTAAGTATTTGCTTAAATAATTAATATAGCATTATCTTTGTTTCTTAAATAATAAAGACATGAACACTTGTATTCGTTTATATGCCGACCCGGTTCAAATAAAATCCTGTAAGGATAAATTAGAAAATGCGACTAATGCTTTTGGTACTATGTCTTCCGTATTGTCATTAGCCGGAAATGAAGTAAGACTTAAAATCCTTTACCTGCTTGAAGAGGAAAAAGAATTATGTCCCTGCGATTTAAGTGATATACTCGGTATGAGTATCCCCGCAATTTCGCAACACTTACGCAAATTGAAAGATGGTGGCATCATTCAGTTCCGCAAAGAAGGCCAGACTATTTATTATTCACTGAAATCGGAACATTTAAAAATGCTTCGCTCTTTGTTTAAATATGTAAATCAGTTGAATGTAAAAATTGAATTAGTATAAATAAGCAAGAATTTATCACTGTTATAACCCCATTTCGTTTATACTCAGCAATTACAAAAAGCAATCCGTGAATGTTATTAATTGTTAAAAAAAATAAATTATATGGACGCTACTAAAAAACCATCAAAGAAGGGCCTCTATGCAGCCATTGCAGGTACGGTGTTGGTTGCGTTATGTTGCGCCACGCCCTTACTCGTTATCACTCTGGGCGCTATTGGGCTAAGCGCTTTTACCCCTTACCTGGATTACCTATTAATGCCGGCATTGATTATTTTAATCATTGTTGCCCTGGTGTCTTACAGACGATACAAAAAGGATTGCGTTCAGTGTGAAATTGATAAAAGGCAAATTCAGTAATCTTTATTCAAAACAAGAATAATATGAATCATCAAAATCTTTCTGCAAAAGCAGAAAAAACATCAAAAGGAATTTTAGGAGCCGGGCTGTTAACCGCTATTGCAGCGTCCTTATGTTGCATCACTCCGGTACTGGCTTTGTTCAGCGGCGCCACCGGCATTGCTTCCACTTTCTCGTGGATGGAGCCCTACCGACCGTACTTAATCGGGTTTACTATTGCAGTATTGGCTTTTGCATGGTATCAGAAGTTAAAACCTAAGAAAGCGGAAATAGATTGTGCCTGCGAAGAAGACAAACCATCTTTCTGGCAAAGCAAAAAATTTCTTGCTATCGTTACCATACTGGCTTTTTTGCTGATGGCTTTTCCTTCTTATTCAAACCTGTTTTTCCCGAAAACTCCGGCAACGCAGGTGGTGGTAGTGGATAAAAATACTGTGCAGCAGGTAAAACTCAATATTACAGGAATGGATTGCCAGGCATGTTCAAAAACCATCAATCTTGCCCTTTCAAGAGTACCCGGCGTTTTAAAATATAACACAGATTACCAACAAGCCAGCAGCACCGTAATGTTTGACCAATCAAAGACCAGCCAACAGGCTATTGTAAAAGCAGTAAACGAAACGGGATATACAGTAGGGGGCATCACAAAAGAAAAGCAATAAACAATTAATCTTTAAAAAAAATTTAATCATGAACAAAGTTTTAATTTTTTTGGGCCTCGTGGCAGTAGTTGCCATCGCAGGCACAGTTGGAAACTGCAGCAGCGGATTTTGCACTGCGCCTAATGCTACGGTAAAAAACAATACTACAGCATCTAATAGCTTTATCGCAGCAGTAGCGGATCATCCAAAAACAGTTCAACTTAAAATTACAGGCATGGATTGTGCCATGTGTACTAACGCCATCCACAAGAAGCTATCACAAACTAACGGGATTATTAAAGATGGTATTTCCTACGAAAATGGATCTGCAGTTATCACCTACGATCCGGCAAAAATTACTGTAGAAAAAATTATTAAGATAATCAAAGACGAAGGATATAAGGCGACCATAGAGAAAGAAAGTAACGCTCAAAAAGCCTGAGAATTGAGCCAGGGATTTTATAAAGTATAAATAAAAAATGATGCAGGAAATTAAAGATCAAATAAATGAAGGTTCAACCAAATTCGGTTTAACCATTAGCGGGATGACCTGTAGCCATTGCGCATTAACCGTAGAAAAAATAGTAAAAAGAAATAAGGGTATTAAAAATGTTGATATCAATTTTAAAAACG
>DATKQQ010000360.1:0-19064 GCA_035532615.1 Hanamia sp. | reverse complement strand
ATATGGCAAAAATGCCTTCAAAGGCGCTGTCCGTTGGTACCAGCTTTTCTGCATCCTCATGTTTGCGTTCGCCTGTCTGATAATGAACGAACGGTATATTGTTCTTCTTGCAGTATGCCTGTACACGCTTACTCATCACCGCTGCCATGTTCATTAATGCCGCAGTATTTAATCCGGTATCACTTCCATGAAGCAGGCGCCACCAATCACGTACTCCTCCTCCGCTTAATAGTTTGGGATAATACGCGTTCAACACAAGGCGGTCTATACAGTCATACTGGCCTGATAAAAAATCCGCATAATGCTCGGAAAACTTATCTTTAAATTTCATACTATAAAATTAATGAATACTCCTGCTCTTTCCCCAAAGGGTTTATTTCTGTTTGCAGAAATTCATAGACTCTTTCCCGATTTTTTTTAAGAAAAATAACCCCTACCCAAAAAATACATTTAGTATTCTTATAACCACATAATTTGAAATAGACGTTTTACGCATTTTGTTATTTTAAAAAATATTAACAGGCAAAAAATATTTTTTGGTACAATCATTGAATCTTAAAAGGTGTAAATGATTTTAAACCTATTTTCTAACACAAAAACACTACAACATGAAAAACTTAAGTTTATTGATTCTGGCTTTTGCATTTAGCTACGGCGTATCTGCAAAAACAAATTCTAACACTACTTCACTTCAAAAAACCAATCAGGTATATTCTCAAAAACACCATGAAGGTTATTTTTTAAAAGATGGTAAGTTAATGATGATGAAGGATGGAACTACCTCAGCTGTTACCCAGGATGTTACTTTAACCGATGGAACTACTATTTCTACAGATGGGAAAGTAACCTGGAAGGATGGCAAATCACAAACTTTAACAGAGAATGAATGGGTGGATATGAAAGGAAAAATTCATACTAAAAAATCATAATTCTCAGTTTTTTAAATTCATCCATCTTCCAGGATGGATGAATTTAAAAATTTAACAGATATAAATTACGGTTTTTAACTTTCTTTCTCACAACGGTATTTCTAATCCTGAAAAGATACAATCCACGGAAATAATTAATGAGAAGTCAGGGCTGCTTTATATTTTCAATCGCAGTCGCTTTTTTCCCAACCAGCCCGTTATCAAAACAATAACTAATGCAAATAGCAATGATTTAATAATTCCGGCTACTCCTGTTCTCATTATTAAAGGCAAATGAATTCCTATCAAAGATATAAATATAGCCTCGTGAAAATAAGGAAGGAGATAACAGGTAAGCGTACTCGTACCTGCGGGCTTAATTAACTTAAACCAATTTTCCTTTCCTTTTCTGTCCACCAAAAATATTAATATAGCAAAAGAAAGAATGCTGATGGCCGAACAAATAGTTGTCCACGAAGGTGTAGCCTTTATTTTTGAAATACCCCATAATGGCCGCGTGGAAAAGCCAAAAATAAAAAGAGCAATCGCAATAACAATCAAAATAATTTCAATCTTCATTGGCCTTTCCCGGAACTTACGATACAAAACCGCGGTGATAACGCCGATCATGGTAATGGATGAATTTGACGCATTACCCAGGCCCAAAGAGCCGATAAGATGCCTGAATGATCCGGTAAATAACGGCAAGCCGGGCATTACCCAAGAATTAAAAAAAACAAAGAATACAAAAAATACCGCTAATATAAGTAGTCTTTCACCTCCAAACAATATAATCGTTGCACATGCAAAATAGGCCCATCCTATCAGTCCTAATATCCCCCACCAATGCGGTTGTAACCAGATGATACCATGTGGAGAATTTCCTTTATAAACTATTGCCATCAATATCAAAATAAAAATGCCAAGCGATTGTAGCCATAATTTTACTTTCCGTTCTTCTTTAGGATAATCGAGCCAGATGAGAAAGAAAGAAGCCGTGATCAAAATTTCCCATATTGCCTGAGGTAACAACGCCTGATTACTGTAATTCTCCAGGTTCATTTGGAAAAATCCCATCACAATAAGAGCTACCGAACGCAGAACAATATGCCTGAAAATAAGTACTCGCGATTGACCGCGATCTATTCTGCTTTGCTGACTATATGGAATAGATAACCCTACAATAAATAAAAACGCAGGAAAGATAATATCAGCAAATCCCATCGCATCAGCTTTCCCCGGTGCATGTTCCAGCCACACAGGAATCCTTTTATCTGTCCACAAATCATTCACAAAAATCATCAGATACATGGTCAATGCCCGGATAACATCAATGGATCCTAGCCTTCGTGTATTCATGATTGTTAGTTTATTTATTGATAGCAGAAAAAACTTTTTGGAAACAATCAGATGAAGTACTCTTATCTCCGATTTTACTGGAATCTTCTCCGTAGTATTCTTTCAAAAATAAATCATTTCGGGTCCAGATGGTTTGCATAATTCCCTGGAACCGTTCTTTCATTTCGGGAGTAGAACGTTGACGAAATTTATACATATCTTCTACCTGTTCTACACCCGCAGTTGCATTTCTGAAAGGGCAACTAATTACATTGAAGCCTTTCATTGCAAAATAAACAGGTGTCTGATCGGCTCTTTCGTAATGCCAGTCGCAAATGGTCACATCCTTAGGAATCATATCAATAGCTCTGTAAGTATTATTCATACTGGCTTCCCACTCTCCCAGCCCGGTTGTTTTGCCATCTAAAAGACGGTCACCCCATATCCATAAATGTCTTCCTTTTTCTGCAAGATGATTGTCAATTCTTCTTACTTCATCCGCAAATAATTGTGCAGGATCATGCCCACTGCAACGCGGACATTTACTTTCACCAATATAGAATACTTCGTCCATCCCGGCATGAAACGTATCTGTCTCAAAGACATCGCATATCTCATCAATTAAATCAAAAATAATTTTGTGCAATCCGGGAGCGAGCGGGCAATAACTTTTGCAATATAAATTGTCTGCATTCGGCCATTCATATTTTGCAGGCATTTTCACCCAGGGCGTTTCATCAAACTGTGGATAAACACTCAGTAATTTATCTGTATGATTGGCCCATGATTGATGACCCAGCAAATTGATTTGGGGTATGATCTTAATATCTCCTTTTTTACAGGCACGAACTATTTTCTTCACATCTTTTTCAGACATTGCAAAACTATCAATCAGTTCAGGATGGCTTTTGAATTGATAACCAAAATCTACCCTCAATACCAGCGTATTTATATGACGGGGTATTAATTCTTTTTTTATAAAAGTTACAAAAGAATCAACACCCGTGTGTCGTGGAGCAGCAATTTCAAAACCACGAACCGGTAGGGTATCCACAATATGTACAGATTGTAAAGGAGCACTCTTTACTTCAGTATTTTGCCCCAACACAAAATAAATCATGAGAAAGATCGCAAAATATTTTTTCATACAGTTTAGCTTTTGATAGTTATTATAAATGAGTATCATAATAAAGAGCTGCCGCACCCAACACCCCACAGTTTTCAAGTTCGGACACTTCCAGGTGAAATTGATTCAATGTATTTGAGTAAACATAAGTTCGGATACGCTCCCACATTTTTTTTTCAAAAAAAGAATATGATTTACTGATGGAACCACCGAGAATGATCAGTTCGGGGCTATAAGTATAAAGGATCATTCTTATAGCATTACCAATATGCGTTCCTAATTCTTCTAAAATAATTATTGAAAGCGGATCGCCTGATTGCGCTTTTTGAAAAACAACTTCTCCTTTAGTCTGATAACAATTTTGAAAAAATTGTCCGCTGGCATAATACTCGTAACATTGGTCCAGGTATTCTACATTCCCAAATTCACCGGCTCCACAATTTACTCCTGCATACAATTTATCATTGATGATAATTCCCGCTCCCATACCGGTTCCAATAGTTAAACCTATCATGGAATGTGTATGCTGTCCTTTGCCAAAATGCTTTTCACCAAGAGCAAAACAATTGGCATCATTGTTTATGAGCACCTCACTGTGATAGCGATTATCCAGCAATTGCTTCAATGCCACTTCTTTCCACGAAGGAATATTTTGAACATCATAAACAATTCCCTTTTCAATATCGACAACACTTGGTACACCTATGCCTATTGCTTTTACGTTTTCATTTACCAAAGGATCAATCAGATTATAAATCACTTGTAAAACTTCCTCTACTGTTCCGGAAGCAGGAATCCTGTTCGAAACAATATTTTTCAAACTCCCTTCATACACGATGCCAGCACGAACATGTGTTCCACCAAGATCAATTCCTATGATATTATCGTTGGTCATTTGTGAGTTTTAGTAGATTATAGTTGGTTGCAGTGTTATATAGTTTTATTGTTAGATTGCTGAATTGTTACGAGTTTTCAATTTCATATTTTTCATTTTCAATTCTCAATCTTCAATTTTCAATTTTCAATTCGAGGCTTTTTCCTTCCTCGCATCCTGTATGGTTTTATTTTTGATAATTGGTTTAGCCCAAAAACCAATACTTAGAATATATCCTAAAGTGATATACAAAAAAAACATTCCTGTACGCAATCCAAAATGATCCCCAACTGCACCAATAATTAATGGAATTATAGCACCGCCAATAATACCGGTTAATAAAATTCCCGAGAACGCGCCATGATGCTCTTCCAATGAATTTAATGCCAGTGAAAAAATGATGGGATACATAACAGATGCAAAAAACCCAACTATAGGAAAAGCATATAAAGCCACGCGGTCATTGCCTGTAAACAATCCAACGCTTAAAGTAATAATGGCCAATACTGTAAAAGTAATCAGCACTTTTGCACTGTCCATTATCTTTAATAAAAATAATCCAAACACACCGCCCGCAGTCATTAATCCCCAGAAATAGGCTACAGCGCTGGCTCCGGTAGTTTGAGGATCATAGTGATGATATTCAAATAGAAATTGTGATATCCAATTGGCGGTGCCTTGTTCAGTACCTACATAACAAAATATACCGATGAAAAATAAAATAACTATTGGTTTTTTTAAAAGATCTGTATGAACCTTTAACGCTCCTGCTTTTTCATCTTTGGTCAAAATTACTTTTGGAAAACGAGATACCATAATAACAATGAACATGATCAGACTCACTACAGTAAATAACCAATATAATGATATCCAGGGAAGATTTGCGGGTACAATAGAAGTGAAAATTCTTTGCACCGGATCAATATTACCCTTGTTGGCAAGATTAACCACCAGGTAAGAATAAACAAGAGGGCTAATGAAAGAAGCTGCTCCAAAGATCAATTGAGCCAATACAGAATTAAATGCATAATTCTCCTCGCCGCCGGAGGTACGAAGCAAAGGATTGATAACTACCTGAAGCATTGCCATTCCACACCCAATTAAAAATAAAGAGATGATATAGCTTGAATAATTGGGAAATAATACAAGCAATAATGAACCCACAAAAGAAACCACAAATGCGGCAACCATTATTTTCTTTTCTTTATATTTCTCATTGAGAATACCTGAAGGAATGGACATCACACCATAGGCAATAAAGAAGGCAAAAGGCAAAATTGCGACCTTGGTCAAGCTAAGGTGAAAACCGGTTTTGATATCCGGAATCAATGCCCCGATGATATTGGTCAAAAAAGAGATCACGAAAAAAGTAAGCAGAATCAGAAAAACAATGTAATAGTTTCTCTTTGTAGTAGTTGTAGTCATGAATTTTTTATGAAAGTTTAAGGATGATTTGTATTTATTGTAAATGCTAAAATAAATTCTTTATTCAATATTCCAATCTTCACCAGGAAACCAATAAATTCTTTAAATTTCTATTTTCGTAAATCTTAATCGTGCAATCCAATATAAAATAATTCCTTACCTACTTCTCCATCCAAACAGGTTTCGTCTTTGATTCATGACCGGCGCCAAGAATATCTTTATACAATTCAGGTTTTCTCGCATTCTTATAACGATAACCGCCGGAAAGTTTTAATTTATCCTCTGTAATTACTGCCGTTGCAATTTCGTCATTAAAACTTTTAATTTCTACCAGCAGATCTCCATACGGATCAAGAATAAGAGAATTCCCATTTTTTAATTGATCACCATCATACCCAACAGGATTGGTAAAAACATAATAAACACCATTGTCATAAGCTCTTGCCGGAAGCCACCGCATCAACCATTGCCTTCCTTTCGGTCCATCAAATTCCATCCTTAAAGGAACAGGATCCAGGTCTCTTTTTTGCCACAACTCATCATCAACAAAACCTCTTCCCGGCATGGAAGAAGGCGTACACATCGTAACGTGTGGCGCAAAAATAATTTCTGCTCCAAGCAATGAAGTGGCTCTTACATTTTCAACTACATTATTATCATAGCAAATCAATATTCCACATTTCCATTCTTTGATATCAAAAATTACATACTCATTCCCGGGAGAAAAATATTGGCTGATGAAGGGATGTATCTTACTATATTTTGCAATTAATCCCGATTTATCTACACAGACATAGGTATTAAAAAGTTGCTCATTTTTAATTTCAACCAGGCCTGCTAAAATAATAATGTCATATTTTTTAGCAATCTGAATGAGTTTTTGAGTGCTAATTCCATCAGGAACTTTTTCAGCTAATCTTACAACCTTCTCTCTACTTAAATCTTTAAAAAATGTGTAAGCAGTAATTGACAATTCATGAAAGCTGATCACTTCTGCACCAACGTCTTTTGCTTTAGCAGTTAACTTTTCAATCACAGAAAGATTGTAATCTTTATCACCATCTTTCGGCTGAAATTGTGCAACTGAAATTTTTAATGTTCTCATTTTAGTGAATCTCAATTTTCAACTTTCCATTTTCAATTCTCCATTTTCAACTTTCAATTTATTCCACATTCCATCCTCCTACAACCACTTTTGCTTTTTGACCGTCCATGTCAGAGGTATGACACCAAACCGAAATAGTTCTTTCTTCTCCGGGCAAAAGAGTAAAATAATTTTCTTTCCAAAATACCGGCAAAACCGATTCATTGCTCTTCTCTTTTTTCAAATCCAGGTAAACCATAAAAGCAAGATTTGACGTCGGGTTTTTTACTTTTACATTTAAGATCGTACTATCTCCTTTAATCATTTCTGTCTCGCTGGTTGTTAACTTCACAGTAGGAAGATTTTCTAACATTGTCAGATCAGCAAACTGCGACTGTGGTGTAATAAACCACGTACTCTTTTTTTCATCAAGGCTATCTCCCTTCGTTGATAACACATAAAAATTGTTACTTACTCTTTTATTTTGATCATCAAATAACCGCAGATCAAGGAACCATGTTCTACTTACATCCATTTCATTTGGTAATTTAAATATATGGCGCACTTCCTGTGGTTTAAGATTTTTAACAGGAATTATTTTTTGCAATATTTTATTCATACTAAAATCATACACAGTAATTTTAGCAGAAAGCTCATTAATCTTTTCT
Organism: Hanamia sp.; assembly: GCA_035532615.1. Lineage (GTDB taxonomy): Bacteria > Bacteroidota > Bacteroidia > Chitinophagales > Chitinophagaceae > Ginsengibacter. The sequence continues at coordinate 11,641 of DATKQQ010000360.1, read as the reverse complement.
AAAGTATTATTCATTACGTTGATTCCGGTATCTCCATAATTATAAGAAATATGCAAGGGTTCGTTTGCCACACGCGCTCCATAAAAGGCCCCGGTAGGCATCAGATAAAAATCATACAACTGCCACCAAAGCTTTGGCCACGAAGCATTATACATCCATTGTATAATTCCTGTCGCCTTAAACCGGTTCGCTTCAAAAGCTTCAAACATAGCGCGCATTCCTTCATAGTTGAGGTATTGCGCTTTGCGCAAATAATCAGTTAACGTGGTTGCATGTCCCAACCTTTCATTCATCGCATTATTATATGCTGTAAGATTGTGAAATTGTCCTCTTGCCGCATGATACAACCATGAACTGCCAATAGGCCAGAGAGAATCTTTAGGAATCATCTTTTGCAAACTTTCGAGTACGGGAATTTCCGGGCCAGGGCCGGTCTCTGTATTAAAACCAAAAGCGCCACCATTAAATTTATCTATGTACCAATAGTCCGGTGGTACATAATCATAGGGCCCACGCATTTTCACTCCTGTAGGGCCTGTGATTTCACTCACCCATTCTTTGGCTGATTGTACATAAGGCCGTGTTGGATCATCCGCTTTTAAAATGTCGAGATATTTTTGTTCCAATACCGGCCTTGGCCATTTGTCACTTCCATAAAGCCAAAGGAATATACTTGGATGGTTTCTCAACCAAACGATTTGATCGTGAAATGATTTTGCTGCAACATCCATCTGTTCGGGGGTTACGATGGCACCATTCATATCTTCATATTTTCCTCCAAAAATGTCTTTCCATTCCCATTGACAACTGAAGCCTGCCATCACGAGTATTCCTTTTTCATCACAAAGATCAAAAATATGTTGATCGTGCCCCCAGAAACCCTCCATACGGATGGCATTGAGATTCATGTGTACAGCGTAATCAATACCCGCACGTTCATAATCCGGCCTGGCATTCAACAACATAGGATCTGTCCATCCCCCGCCCTTTATCAAAATCTTTTTTCCATTCAACCGGTAAACTCTGAAACCTTGTTCAGTCCAGCCTCCTATAATGGAACGAATACCAAACTTTATTTTCCTGACATCAGAAACCTGTTTATTAGTAACATAATTTATTTCAAGAGAATAAAGATTAGGCTTCCCTAAATCATGTGTCCACCAAAGCCGGGGATGTTCTATTTTTAATGCCGGATAATCATTCGAATCCAGGATTATTTCTTTGATTTCACCTGCAGCCAATTTTACTTCTTTTGAAATATGAATATCATTTTCAATGTTGGCATTTAAAGTTCCATTCATTTCTTTATCAGAATAATTATGCAGTTTTATTTTTAGCGTAATAGCTGCATGATCAAGTGTAGCTGTATCCACATCTGTAATTACGAAAGGTTGCTCAATTGCCACGGGGCCTGAAGAAATTAATTTCACATCGCGCCAGATTCCCATATTATTATCTGCGGGTTCGGGATTCCAATCTACAAAGCCTATATTCAAATCTCCGCCTTCTGCTTTTGAAACTTTAAGCGCCAGTACATTTTCACCTTTTTTTATAAATGGAGTTACATCAAAAATGAATTGACGAAAACTTCCTTGAATGGTATCTGCAGATGCAATTTTTTTACCATTCAGCCAAATGTCGGCACGATAGCTAATCCCATTAAAACGCAAACGATACACCTCTCCGGGATCTATTTTTTCAACATTAAAAGTTTTGCGATACCACCAGGGATCATCAAAAATACTTGTGGGAATATTTTCAAGATTTCTATTAAAAAAAACATTTTTAAAAACTCCATCATCTACGAGCGACCCTAATGTACTTGATGGAACTTTCGCATCATACCAGTTTTGAGGTTTAAAATTGGGAGTAGAAATTGTTTCATCACCGGCATCAACTTTATCGGAAGATTGTATTTGCCAATGATCCTGTAATTCCTGGTTGGTTGTTATCCAACCATTACTCTGTGAATAAACTGATGATAAAAAAAATAAGGATGCGATAAAAAGCAATAACTTGTTTGAGAAATTTTGCATGAAAATATATATTTGATAAATGATTAAACCTGGTTTAAAAATATTTGCTAAGTAGTCAGTAAAAGCCGGGTTGCAATTAGATCTCCATCTCGCTACAACCGTGTTCTTACCGACGATACAGTCCACTAAATCAACTTCACACTTTCACTTTTCAACTTTCAATTCCTACTATTTACTCACCTCTTTCAACATTTCTTTTACGGCTGCTTCAAGCTGAGGATCCTGGCCTTTCAATATTTTATTATAAGGATTTTCAACTTTTATATCCGGTTCCAACTGATGATTTTCAGTAAAATGGTTTTCACTAACGCCTTTGGAAGCGAACATTGGCATGCCAAAAATAATCGTATAATCAATCTGTCTTTCCCACCAAACTTCTGTCCCCGTACCTGGTACCGGCATACCAATCAATTTTCCAATACCTAACTCTTTATAAATATAAGGAAACATAAAAGCATCGGAATAGTTGCTTTCGCTAATCAGCACACAACTGGGTTTGTCCCATCTATTAGTAGATTCCCCACCGGGAACTATATGCCCTTGCGGGGCAAACTGCATATATAATTTTCCACTCAGAAATGTAATGAGGTAATCGTGTAGCCAGCCGCCGCCATTGAAGCGGGTATCCACAATCAGTGCTTTCTTATTAAAGTTTTCTCCGAGTACTTTATTAATTACTACTCTGAAACTGGGATCATCCATTGCCTTTACATGCACATATCCTATTTGCCCATCAGAAAGGCTATCAGTCATCTTCTGCATGGTATGCACCCATCGGTTATACATTAGCGCCTGCTCTGTTCCAGGGGATATCGGTTTTATAACTTCGTCCCATGTATCTTTTGAGGAAGGGTCAAAAAAGGTAAGCCGTGTAAAAACTCCTGCCGCATGATTTAATAACATAGCCCAATCGAAATCACTTGTAATTTGCGTACCATTAATTTTTTCAAGAATATCACCCCGCTTCACTTTGGTTTTGCCGTTATCTACCGGGCCACCAGTTAGTATTTCCTCTACTTTTAATCCATCACCTCCGTCCTTTACATTATACAACATACCAAGTGAAGCTGTTTCATCTGGATTGTCGGGCATAGGTCTATAATAGGCTCCTGTATGTGACACATTCAATTCTCCCAACATTTCACTCAACAAATCCCTAAAATCATGATCATTATTTATGTAGGGAAGAAACTGTTGATAAAAATCATGATAATAAGCCCAGTCAACTCCCTGGAATTTTGGATCAAAAAGCTTTTTGGTAACCTGTCGCCATGTATGTTCAAAAATATAATTACGCTCTCCCGAAGGTTCCAGGTTAAAATTAGCTTTTATAGGAAGCACCTTTACAGTTCCATTTTTCTTAATATTTATAGAGCTGATTTTACCACCTGCCAAAACAAAAATAGTATTACCGGAAGAATCCATAGCAAGAGAACCTCCCCCACTTGCTCCCAAATGAGCCAGTACTTTAGTATCATGAGTACGGGTTTCAGTTTGCCACAGATCATATTCATTTTCATATTTAGCGAGATAATACAATTTTTCTCCATCTTTAGAAAGAATAAAATCACTAAGGAATGATGAATTGATGGTTAATCTTTTAGTGCGGTCGTCCAGGTTATTAAGATCCAGTTCGAGCGGTTTTATTTCTTTATTTTTAATCTCCTCTTTTGCCTCATTTTTCTTTCCTCCAGTTTTTTCCTGCAATTCTTTTTTCTTCATCGAGGTATCTTTCTTTTCTTCCTTCTTTAAAAGATTAAAATCATCCTTGCTAAGATTGAAAATGTTATAAGCCTTCTTGTCAAAGAACATAGCATATACATCTCCCTGACCCCCACGGCTGGGATTGCTCAAGCCTTCCCTGTCAGAAATCCATGCCATCATCTTTCCATTCATTCCCCATTTTGGTGTTCCATCCTGAAATCCGCTTTCAGTGAGATTCTTTCTTTCTCCACTTCCGTCTGCTTTTACAAGGTCAATTTCGCTTCTATAAGTTGTGCCTTCCTGAGAATTGGCTAAGATCCATTTACTATCCGGCGACCAGGCAAAATATTCATCTCCATCGGAATAGGAATAATTAACGCCCTCAGGAATTACAGTAATCGTTTTTTTTGTTTCAACATCATAAACCTTCAGTATGTTACGCTCTTCGAGATAAGCTATTTTTTTACCATCGGGTGAGTAGAGCGGTTGAAATTCATCTTTTGGTGTGGCAATTACCGGTGTGTTGTCTATAATAGTTGCTGCATAAAAATAGGGTTCATCTTTGTTGGCAATGTGCAACTGATCTATATCCCATGATGAGTTATCTTTTTCTACCGAATAAATAATGGAACGGCCATCCGGGCTAAATTTGATCATGCGTTCCTGGTAAGGAGTATTCGTTAATCTCTTAGTGGTATTACCGTCGGAAGAGGATACAAAAATATCTCCCCGGTAAACAAAGGCTACTTCCATGCCATCAGGAGAAAGCGCCATTTCGCTTATATCTTTATTAGTTACCGAAAGTGTTTTGGAAGCCTGTTGGGCAAAGTCTGCAATAAGAGTAATTTTTACTTTTTCGGGTTGCTGGCCGGGAACAAGTGTATAGATATCACCTGCATGAGTAAAACAAAGTGTTCCGTTGGCGGAGCGGCTAAGTCCTCTCACAGGATTTCTTTTAAAATGAGTCAATTCTGTTTGTTCACTGGTATCGCTTATGGATGACTGATATACATTCAGATCATTATCATTTCGTTCGCTGAGATAATAATAATTATTTCCATCGCCCCAAACCGGCTCCAGGTCATTACCCTGGAAGTCTGTCAGTTTAGAATATTTTTCTGTAGCCACATCGTAAGTCCAGATATCGCGCGTTACCGAAGCTCTTTCATGTTTGCGTTCGGGGCTTTCATAACCTTTCCTGTCCTGGAAGAGGATCATGCTGCCATTCTTATTATAAGTTGCATATTCCATACCTGCAGAATTGATCATCACAGATCTTCCTCCTTTTAAAGGAACAGTATAAAGTTTCATGAAAAGTCCGGGAATAGGAAAACGTACTGATGTATAGATATCATTGCGGGCAGTCCCAAAAATAACTGATTGATCATCCGGCGAAAAATCATAAGGAATATCAGGAGCCGAATTATAAGTAAGTCTTGTAGCGCTTCCCCCATCAGAAGGCATTACATACACATCAAAATTTCCATACCTGTCAGAAGCAAAGGCGATATACTTTCCATCGTGGCTCCAAACAGGATTGCTTTCATAATCCGGAGTTATAGTCATTGGAGTGGCAGTACCACCGGAAGAAGGCACTTTGAAAATATCGCCTTTGTATTCAAAAGCGATCCATTGTCCGTCAGGAGAAATGGCAGGGTCGCGCAACCACCTGGGAGTATTGCCGGATTGTGCCGATGCAAACAATGTGCAAAATGACATTAATAAAAACAAGAAAAATTTCATCGCAGATTAGATTTGAGTGATAGGAAGTTGGGAAGTGTAATTTATCTCATGCTTTCAAAGATATAGAATATTTAAAAACGAAAACAATAGAAAATGACAGAAGGTTTTAAAAGATTGAATGTAGCAGGATGCAGAATGGGATCCTCTAAAATGGGAAGTAACTACCGGTTGAAACCTTAGATATTCTGTAAATTGAAAATTAAATTAGTCTATATTTATATAAATTTTCAGTGTTATAATTAATTGCAATTATGCCGGCTATTACAACTTTTATAATAGACGATGAATTCCAAAGCAGGAATTTTCTGTTTAATTTATTACAACAATATTTTCCTGAGATAGCGATACTCGGTAAAGTTTCTTCAATTAAAGAAGGATTGGAAGGAATAATAGAATACCAACCTGATATCGTTTTACTTGACATTCAATTACAGGAAGGAACCGGCTTTGATCTCCTTAGTCGGCTGCCTAAAATAGATTTTGCACTTATTTTCGTTACTGCTTACGATCAATATGCCATTAAAGCTTTCCGGTTTAATGCTATTGATTATTTAATGAAACCAATTGTTACCGAAGAATTTATAGAGGCCGTAAATAAAGTAAAGCAAAGAATATCTTCTTCAAAAACTGATTCCAAGAAATTGGTAGATCAATTATATCTCGATATACAAAATCCCAAAAAAATTCATGATAAAATTGCTATTTCCACTTTAGATGGTTTTATCATTGTTCCGGTAAATGAAATTATTTATTGCCATGCCAACAGCAACTACACCCGGTTTCACCTAATTGACAATAAATCTATCTTATCAAGTTATACTTTAAAACAGTACGATGAAATGCTAACTTCCCAATCTTTTTTTCGGGCCCACCGTTCCTATCTCATTAACCTGGCCCATGTAAAATTTTATAAAAAAGGAGAAGGGGGCGAAATCGTAATGAGCAATGGAGACGAAATCGAACTTTCGCGTACGCATAAAGCCGAGTTTCTACATCTTTTAAATATCGGATAATGAAAAAAAGTTTTTTTCATATTCTCTTTTATTTTTTATGCATTTCAGTACTTCCCGGAAAATTATATGCCCAACAATTTTTCTACCGGCTTTATAATATGAATGATGGCCTGCCTGGCACACAAATATATAATACCTACGAAGACCCAAATGGCTATTTATGGGTTTGTGAGAAAGAAGGAATTAGCCGGTTCGATGGCAAGCAATTTATTAATTACAGTATCACAGAGGGTTTGCCTTCTCTTTCTACCAATACAATTTTCCAGGATTCGAAAAGACGCCTTTGGGTGAGCACATCTTTCGGAATGGCTCAATTCATAAACGGGCGGTTCCTCACTTTTCCAACGAGCGATCATCAAACGAATCTCTATGTTTTTAGAATAATAGAGACAAAAGAAAAAAAAATATGGGCGCTTACTGATAAAGGCGTGTACGAATTTGACGGCAGCAAATGGAAAAATATAACACTTTATCCGGGGAATAAATATAAAAAATGCAGAGACATCCTCGAAGCAAATGGTAATTTATTCGTTAATTATGGTAATGCTATTTTTTGCAAAACTATGAATCATCAATGGCAGTTAATAGCAACAAATCATAATTATGGTTCTCTGTTTAATAAAATGATTTTGTATAGTAACACAATTTGGGTAAGCACCCGAACGAATATTTTTAGAATCAGAAATCTTCAATTAAAACCTCTTTATAAAAAAGCTATTGACTCCACATCTTATTTTTTTGATTATTTTTTTGACTCTAAGAACCGGCTGTGGCTTGCCGGGGATGGTTTTTTGAAAGTATCAAAACCAGGAGATTGGCAGCATTTTACACAAGTGGGAAATCAATATAATTATTCCAATATTTATGAAGATTCAGATAAAAATATATGGGTTGGAACCGACAATGGATTAATAAAATTAAAAGAAGTTGCCTGTACTAATATAGGAGCCGGAAACCCGATGAGGCCGGGTGGCATATATAATATTATAGCCATGCACGATGGCAGAATACTTGTTTCATCCGGTACAACAGATGGAATGGTTATATACGCAAATAACAAGTTTACAAAAATCTTACCCCCGCCCAATTCCCCCGATAATAACTATTATAAAGACCCGGTGGACGGTTATACTTATGATCAGGATAATAATCTATGGATCGCAACACGATTTAATAAATTGCTACTTTTCGACGGAAAGAAACTAACGGATTATTCATCACTATTGCATTTGACCCAAACGGAAAGCATATATGATATAGAATACATAAAAAAAAGAAACCGGTTTTTTATTTGTGCCGATTCCAATCTTCTTGCAGGTAATTATTCCGGTTTTTCGCCTTTTGTTCCCCGTAATACTCCTTTGCCACACGGTAATCCTTTAATAATTCATTTGCTGCAAAATGGTTTATTGTTTTTATACATTGAAGGCAAAGGAGCTTATAGTATTGACTCTGCCAATAATCTTTTTTCATTAAATAAATCAATGCAAATAAATGCGGGCAATAAAGAAAGCCTGATGGGCATTTCCTTTTATGAAGGCAGTGACGAACATTTTTGGATTTCTTTTCCAGGTATTGGGCTAAACGAATATGGCTTTACAAAAAATAAAATACCGGTTTTGGAAAATCATTTTGATGTAAGTAATGGTTTACAAAGTAACCATGTGATGAGCATAACGGGCGATGGACAAAACAGAATTTGGGTTGCCACTAACCAGGGTTTGGATATTTTACAGTTAACTAAAAATAAATTTTGGGAAGTTTTTAATTTTGCCAAAACCGAAGAACTGGGCGTTAAACAAAGTGAAATTGAAAAACTGGTTACAGACCCGCAGGGTAATGTATGGTTTTCATCACCTGACCATATTTTTCGTTTTGATGTTGACTCTATCGGGCTTAAAAAAGAAACTCCCCGCGTCATTATAGAAAAAGTGATGCTTGCTTTTAAAAAAACGAACTGGAGCACCATAACCGATTCTTTATACAGTTATTACCTATTGCCCTGGCAACCTGTATTGCATTACAATCAAAATTCATTAGGGATTTCTTTTAATGCGACCGACCTTTCCATCGCATCTTCTAATCCTGAATATTCGTATAGATTATTACCGATTGATACTGCCTGGAGCACTCCTTCCAAATCAAAATTTGTATCACTGGCAGAATTACCTTCAGGCAAATACCAATTTATGGTAAAGGCCAAAGACAGGGCATCGGGTTGGAGTCCCCCTGCTCTTTTCAGTTTTACCATCAGAACGCCGTTTTGGAATCAATGGTGGTTCAGGCTTACTATCATTGCACTTGCGGCATTCATTATCATTAATATTTTCATGGCAAGAATCAGAAGAATAAAAAATGATGCTTTTGTAGAAAATCAACTAAGGGAAATGGAGATGAAGGCATTGAAAGCACAAATGAATCCCCACTTTGTTTTTAATGCGATCAATTCTATACAGGCATTGGTGGCAAATGATAAAAAGATGGAAGGCATTCACTATATAGGTTCATTCTCCCGGTTACTAAGACAGGTGTTTGATAATTCAGAAAATAATGTGATCAGCCTTGATAAAGAACTGGAAACAGTAGGGCTTTATATTCAGCTCGAAACACTTCGGTTGAATATGGAATTAGATTACACCAAAAATATTCCTGATAACGTGGTACCCGAATATGAAAAAATACCCCCTTTGATCTTACAACCTTTTGTAGAAAACGCCTTGTGGCATGGCCTTAGCTATAAGCAAGGAAGAAAAGAAATTACCATCAACGTTTCTATCCGGGATCAATGGCTTCTTTGCGATATCATAGACAATGGCATTGGCCGGGCAAAAGCGCAGGAACTCAAAGAAAAATCTCAGGCAATTCATTTATCAAAAGCCATAGAAATTACCAGGAAAAGATTAATTGATTTTAATGAAGATTCTCTCACCTCTCCCATAGAGTTTACCGACCTCTTTGATAATGGCAATAACCCATGCGGCACAAAGGTTACCCTGCGTATCAAACGAAAAACAGGTCATTCATCTTCTTCATTTAATAAATCTAAATAGCACATTCAATTAGTTTTTGCCACTCTTTACTAAATAGCTTCAAAGAGCGATGGGTGTACCCGTAATTTTAATTATGGATTTCTTTTTGGGTGTGCTGATTTTACTGGTAATAATAATAATTGGCATCTTTTGGAAACCAATCATGATTTGGATTTTTCAAAAAAAAAAATAAAAACAAAAGGTAGTGCCCATTTATTTGAAGGCTTCAAAATAAGCAAATTCTTTCGTGCCCGGTTAAAACCTAATATCCCCTAAAATAAAAATGGCTTTACTAAAAGAGGCTATTTATCAAAATGATAATGGCTTTATCAATGAATATAAAAATAAACTGAAATGAAAACAAAAAATTTACTTCTGCTCAGCGCTGCTATGCTGGGTATCTTTTTCTTTACGGCATGTAAGAAATATCCCATTCACTTATGTGGTGGGAATGAAACAATTGTTACTACAACAAAGGTTTTTGCCACTGGCTTAAACAATCCACGAGGTTTAAAATTTGGCCCGGATGGTTACCTCTATGTGGCCGAAGGTGGTATCGGCGGAACCAATTCGTCAACAACCTGTGCACAAGTACTTCCTCCCGTAGGTCCCTATACCGGAAGTACTGACGGCGCCCGCATTTCCCGGATTGACCACTCAGGCAACGTTACTACATGGGTTACTAATCTTCCTTCAAGCCAAACAGCCGCAACACAGGGAACATTGATCAGTGGAGTTGCTGATGTAGCCTTTGTAGGTAATACTTTATACGCCATACTTTCAGGAGCCGGATGTTCTCATGGTGTTCCTTCTATTCCCAATGGAGTTATCAAAGTAAACCATGACAGATCATGGCAAATGATTGCTAACCTTAGTGAATTTCAAATGTCACATCCTGTTGCAAACCCAAATCCTTCGGATTTTGAGCCCGACGGAACATGGTACAGCATGGATAATGTTGGTGGTAATCTTTATGGTATAGAACCCAACCATGGAGAACTTGACAAGATAACTACCAATGGGCAAGTAAGCCGTGTGGTGGATATTTCTGCAAGCCAGGGTCATATTGTTCCTACCGCACAGGCGTATCATAATGGTAACTTTTATATAGGAAATCTTGGCCTTTTTCCTGCTTCGGGTTCCAGTGTTTATAAACTATCTTCAGACGGCACTTTAAGTGTTTATGCTTCCGGGTTCACCATGATATTGGGTTTAGCTTTTGACGACCTGGGCGGATTGTATGTCCTCGAAAATACTACAGGCAATCCATTCCCTACTCCAGGCACCGGTGACGTTGTAAGGATTGACCCTTCAGGAGCAAAGCAGGTAGTAGTATCAGGTCTTAACCTGCCCACAGCAATGGCCTTTGGCCCTGATGGTAAATTATATATTTCCAACTGGGGATTTGGTATGCCTCCCGGTGGCGGACAAATATTGCAGGTAAGTTTTTCATGCGATCAGATAAAGGCAGATACTAAAAGCGAAAATTAAATGATTTCAATAGCTGCCGTTACAAGCTAATAGCTGCTAAATCGGCGGGAGTTCCATGCATAGGACTGAGCTAACCTGTTCAATCTTCTAAAAATTAAATAGCTTTCTTTCACCCAGGGAGAAAGCTATTTTTATGAATGGTAGCAGTACGCCTTAGCATCGGGTAGCGGTTATTCTTCTGACATTGGAAGAAATTTATAATACTTTAGATGAAAAAATGAAATTTTTCTTATAACCAGCGGGCTCACCTCCGGTGCTGACCGCTTACTTCTTCCCCGCGACGCCACCCTGTATCTACCCCTAAACAATAATCACCTCCCTTATTCGGTTATACATATAATATTCAAAAACTTACCATTATGATACCCACTGAAGAAAATAAACTACCTAACGGTAATGCTTGTACTAACCTTTTGCTTACCAAAAGAGAAATTGAAATCATAACCCTCATTTGCAGGGAGTATCCTTCAAACGAAGATTACAGGCTTCGCTGATCCGAAGTCCACCTCCATAAAGCAACCCAATGACACAATATTCCTTCAGGGTAAGTGGTGCGGCAAAAAGCTGGCACACTTCCTCTTCCGACATAATGTTGGGCAAAATAAATTGCTTCTTTGGATACAGG
>DATKQQ010000359.1:0-2749 GCA_035532615.1 Hanamia sp. | reverse complement strand
GATACTACCTGCTCCTTGCCATCAATAATTTTTGTTGCCTTGTTAGGAGCCAGTTTTAATAATTCTTTGATAGCACTATTGGTTCTTCCATGTGCACGGGCTTCTAAAAGTTGACCTAATAATACCAACGTTAAAATGACGGTAGCGGCTTCAAAATAAACATGAACTGTTCCATGATCCGTTTTAAACTGATCAGGGAATATTGTTGGAAAAAGAATAGCGAACACACTGAAAAGCCAGGCCGCTCCCGAGCCAATACCAATCAAAGTAAACATGTTTAAATTCCACGTAATGATTGATTTCCATGCACGCTGAAAGAACATCCATGTTGCATAAAAAACCACAGGAAGGCTTAGTGTAAATTGCACCCAGTTCCAATACTTTAAATCCATCAACTTGAATATTGGATTATTTGGTATCATCTCCGTCATTGCAAGAATAAAAATTGGTGCGGTAAAAATGACGGCTATTTTAAACTTATGCAATAGTTTATCATAAGTCTTGTCTTCTTCTTCCACATTTGCTTTCAGTGGCACCAGGCCCATTCCACATATTGGACAAGACCCAGGTCCATCCCGAATAATTTGCGGGTGCATTGGGCAAGTGTACTGTTGTGTTGATTTTTGTAAAGAAGGTTGCTGCACCAGGTCCATTCCGCAAACAGGACAATTTCCTTGTTTATCGTAGGTTTTATCGCCTTCACAATGCATGGGGCAATAAAATACACCGGATCCTTTTACAGATTTTTGAGAAGCATTTTCAGGAGTTGATTGAAGGCCTTTATGATGCCTGTGAGTGGCTTCACCGGGAAGTGAAATGCTGTAATTTCCTCCGTCGTTTTTTAAGGCTTCCTGGAATTTTTCTAGGGGAATAGGTGATTTCATTTCTACCACAGCATTTGCTTTTTTTAAATCCACCTTTACATTGCTCACTCCTTCCACGTTGCTCAACGTTTCTTCCACATGTGTTCTGCAACCATCGCAGGTCATGCCTTGTATGTCATAATTATGTTCCATTGTATTTTCGGTTATATAGTTTTAAAATAAATATCTCTCTGCCATTGAAAATGAACTTCAACTTGCGCAACAACTGAGTGTTGCAACATCTTTACCAAAATTGACGGCTGCTAATTTTATACCTTCGCTTGATGTGAGATAAGGATGAAAACTTTGAGCCAAATCGGTTACTGTAATTCCATATTTTATCGCCAAGCTCAATTCCATAATCAATTCGCCACCTTCGGGCGCTACCACCCTCGCACCTATTAATGTGTCGGTTTCTGTGTTACGAATGAGTTTGATAAATCCTCTTGTATCGTTGGCCGCCAGCGATCGGGGAACATTATCCAATGTAAGTTTGGATACCTCAAAAGGAATATTTAGTGCTGCTGCCTGTGCCTCATCCAAACCCGCGCCTGCTATTTGCGGATCAGTAAATACTACCCAGGGTAATGATGAATAATCTGTCTTTAATTCTGAACCGGTGAAAGCATTTTCAACCGCAATTTTTCCTTCATAAGCAGCCGTATAAACAAAGGCGGGTGTATTGGCAACATCACCCACTGCATATACATTTTGCAGGTTGGTTTCCATTAATTCATTCACCTGTATATGCCCGCTCCTGGTGAGTTGTAAACCAATTTTATCTAATCCGATTTTTTGGGTATTGGCTTTTATGCCGGTTGCTACCACTACTTTGCCCGGTTCAACTAATTGGGCAAGAGAACCATCCGGGCATTTGCAATGGATAATTGTATCAGTGCCCGATTTTTCAAATTTTACTGCACGAAAATTGGGAAGGATTTCAATGCCTTCATTCTTCATGTGCATTTCTATTTCTTCGCTGACATCAGGTGTTTGTCTACGTAAAACCCTATCTGTAAATTCTATGATGCGCACTTTTGTTCCAAAGCGGTTATAAGCCATCGCAATTTCCAAACCAATATATCCTGCACCCATGATGGTGATACTTTCCGGCTGTTCTTCCAAATCAAATAAGGAACCATTGGTGAGGTAACCAATATCTTTCAGTCCTTCAATATCCGGGATATTAGTAGTGGCGCCGGTGGCAATGATAAATTTTATGGTGGTATATTTATTTTTACCATTAACCATAATAGTTTTATCATCCACAAATTCGGCCCGGCCTTCAAGCATTTGAAGGTTTTCAAAATCACTTACTACATCCATGTATTTTTTTTGCTGAAGGGTTTTCACCAATTGTTTTTTATCTTTTATTACCTGTGCAAAATCAATATCAATGCCTTTTGGTTTGATACCGGAAAAGTTGGAATGTGTGGCATGGTAGGCCGTTTCAGCAGCACGGATAAGCGTTTTGGAAGGCACGCAGCCTACATTTACGCAGGTACCGCCAAAATCCAACCCAGCATTTACCATCAGGGTAGTTAAACCCAGTTCATTGGCTTTAATGGCCGCAGAAAAGGCAGCAGAACCGCCACCGATAATAATCAGGTCAAAGTGTTGGCTGGCAACATTTCTGTTGGCATCCGCATCGTTTTGTTTAGCCTGGTAAGATTTTGAACTGTTGATGGACTGGATGATTTCATCTTTGCTAATAGCTGCGGGGTCAAATTCTATTTCGCCTGTCCCGTTTTTAAAATTGATATCAACATTTTTAATACCCTTATTTCTTTTTACTATTTTTTCTACGGTTAATGCGCAATGGCTACAGGTCATCCCGCTAATGGTTAAACCGAATTTGGTTGAACCTTCATTTATTTGATCTTTAA
>DATKQQ010000358.1:0-27379 GCA_035532615.1 Hanamia sp. | reverse complement strand
CATCGCTCAATACCATAACTTTTGATTACAGCATCATGAAGTGGTTTATATACTCCTCCCGCAAGGCGTATATGAGGGGTCTGCCCTCATCTCTTATAAAGCATTGAAAAGACTTTAATCCTTTTCATTCGTGACACACTCGAGCAGGCATATATCCATTGCCAGGTGACCATAAGCCTTTTGTGTACTCAACATTAAAAAATATGAATCGAGCAGTAATTTTCTGTAGGGGTTCTTTGTGATCATTTTTCGGATTTTAAAATGAAAAATTAGAAGAATAAATTCCTGTTGAATAACCTCGTTTCGTTTCCTTGTTCCTGAGCCAGACTTATCGATATTTGGTAACCATTCCCTGTCATATTTGAATCTTCCTTTGAGGTTTGCTCTAAAATATACTAAATAAATTAATGCGGCTATTTTTTTAATGCACCGTTATCAAATCAATCTTAATCGGGGAAAAAGAATTCAGTAAATTTGGAAAAGCAAATTTATCTCACCGAAAGAACTGCTCTTGTGATGATAAAAAAATTATAAAAGAACATCATGAACCCCACTCCCACATTTGATGTCATTATTGTAGGAGGCGGCCCCGCAGGAAGCACCTGTGCTTCTTTCCTTGTAAGATCCGGTGTCAATACTCTTTTGCTTGACAGAGCTGAATTCCCCCGGGTAAAACTTTGCGCCGGATGGATATCACCACCCATTTGGGATGTGCTGGAAATAGCTCCCGGGGAATATCCTCATGGAATCTGGTACTGGAAGAAGGTACACATCCACTTTCGGGGCAGAAAATACGTGGTAGCATCCAAAGGTTATTTTGTAAGGCGTTATGAGTTCGATCATTTTCTTTTAAAGCGGAGCAAGGTAAATGCCATTCAAGGATACCAGGTAAAGCAGATCTCAAAGGACAACGAGGGCTATTGGGTTATTAACGATCAATACCGCGCCAAATACCTTATTGGAGCGGGGGGTACTCACTGCCCTGTAGCCAGAGCACTGTTCCCGAAAAAAGATTTTCCGCAGTGCGGAACCCAGGAAAGGGAATTTGAAGGAGACCCCCGTGCAATTGCGGCTACCCGTGCAGGTGATGATGGAGAACCGGAGATATTGTTGCATGATGATATGAAGGGTTACTCCTGGAATGTTCCAAAGGGTAATTGGCTGAATGTGGGAACCGGCACAAAAGTAGCCAGGGAAGTACTGCCGGCATGGGCCAAAGCAAAAGCTTTCTTTGAAGGCGATGGAGAAGCAGGTACTATCCCCTTGTCGTCACGCCCTATGCTGGATAAGATGAAAGGGCATGGCTATAGCCCTTTCGAAACGGGCCACCTTACTTTCTGCCAGGCTGACAATGTTTTTCTGATCGGAGATGCACTGGGACTTGCACAACCCATGACCGGGGAAGGGATATTACCTTCGGTACTTTCAGGTAAACTTTGTGCAATGGCTATTGCAGCGGGTGCCCCCGAAACTTATAAAGAAAGATTACGAACCCATCCTGTGATTTATGACTACCGGCTACTGCACAGTATCCAGGCAAGGGCAAAAAAGATCTTTGGCGGGAGAAAAAATCAGTCCTACCGGCAATCCCGGCTTCGCGACTGGGTCATTGTGAAAGTATTCGCTCTCTTGTTTTCCGGAAGGCCCGTACCGGGCAGCAGGCTTCTTTCAATTATAAAAAAATAAGTAGAATTCAGTGTTCAGTGGATAAAGGCCGTGAATCTTTATTATCGCCCACAACCTTTTATAAATGAAATAAAGAGAATTGAGTTTTTGTTTGAGTTGTATGATAATTTGACGAATAGAGTGTTTGGGCAGAGTAAGGAGAAATTAGATTTTAGAGACGAATGAAAAAGATTTATCGGTTGCCGTAGAAGGAAAGCGATTCATTTCGATACCCCTCTCTCTTACTTCCTGCATAATTATATTTAAATTTGTACACATAAATAATACTTGTATGAACAGCATTAAAAAAGAAGACATTAAGCAGGAAGTGTTTGATCTGTATGACGACTATGCACACAACCGTATTAACAGAAGGGATTTTATGCAAAAGCTATCCTTGTATGCAGTGGGTGGCCTCACGGTACCTGCGCTCATGAGTTTCCTAATGCCTGATTATAAAAACACTTTACAGGTTCAGACAGATGATCCGCGAATTACATCCGAATACATTTATTACGATTCTCCAAAAGGTGGCGGCAAAATCAAAGCCTTGTTGTCAAAGCCTGTTGATGCGAAGGGTAAGTTGGGTGGAATTGTAGTGGTACATGAAAACCGTGGTCTAAATCCCTACATTGAAGATGTGGCAAAAAGAGCTTCCCTTGCGGGGTTTATTACAATTGCCCCTGATGCGCTAACTCCACTTGGCGGCTATCCGGGTAATGATGATGAAGGCCGTGAAATGCAGGCCAAACTCGACAAGAATAAAATGCTGGAAGATTTTATTGCTGCATATTACTATCTTAAAAGTGACAAAGATTGCAATGGCAAAGTGGGTGTGGTAGGATTTTGCTTTGGTGGTTGGATTGCCAATATGATGGCTGTGCGCCTCCTGGATTTGGCGGCAGCGGTACCGTTTTATGGCACCCAGCCTGCTGCAGAAGATGTACCCAAAATACATGCGCCTCTTCTTCTCCAGTATGCGGGCCTTGATACGCATGTTAATGCAGGTGCGGCAGCTTATGAAGCCGAACTAAAAACTAACGGCAAAGCCTACACGGCTTATGTTTATCCCAATGTAAATCACGGCTTTCATAATGATACCACTCCAAGATATGATAAAGCGGCAGCAGAATTGGCCTGGCAAAGAACGATCGATTTTTTTAAAGAGAAATTGCAGTAATAGAAAAATAGTTTTATTTTATAAAAAATTGCTACAAATTGGGACTGTGAGTTTCACGGGAAAACCTGGAATAGTTCATCTTTCAGTTTTGTGATTGCACCTTGCAAATAGCAGAAAATAAAACCCAACTTTGCAACCAGTTTTGGAGGCAAAGCAAGCGCGGAAAATTCTATCTGCCACTTTTAATAAATAGTTATGAAAGCTATAGTAATAACAAAACCTGGTGGCCCTGAAGTGTTGCAATTAAGAGATTGTGCAACGCCGGTTCCTGGGATTGAGGAAGTGTTGATACAGGTAAAAGCGTCAGGGCTTAACCGTTCCGATGTTTTTCAGCGTAAAGGAAATTACCCTGCACCTGCTGGGGTATCCGCGGATATCCCGGGTTTGGAAGTTGCCGGTATTGTTACTGCCTGTGGACCAGACGTAACAATGTGGAAACCGGGGGATAAAGTATGCGCATTACTGGCAGGCGGCGGCTACGCCGAACTGGTAACAGTGATAGAAGGCCAATGCCTGCCAGTGCCCAAAGGACTTAGTTTTGCGGAAGCTTCAAGTCTTCCTGAAACGGTATTCACTATTTGGAATAATGTGTTTGAACGTGGCGCTTTGCAACCAGGTGAAACATTGCTGATACATGGTGGTAACAGCGGCATTGGCATTACCGGGATACAAATTGCACATGCTTTAAATTCTAAAGTTATTGTAACAGTGGGCACAGATGAAAAGGGAAAGAACTGCCTGAAACTGGGCGCTGATCAAGCTATCAACTATCAAAAGCAGGACTTTGAAGAAGTTTTACAGCAAGAAGGTGTAGATGTAATTCTTGACATGATTGGCGGCGACTACTTTCAAAAAAATTTGAATATTTTAAATCCTGATGGACGCCTGGTACATATTAATTCTGTGAAAGGCGACCAGGTAAGTTTTAGTATACACCAGGTAATGAATAAGCGCTTAACCATAACCGGTAGTACTCTAAGAAAAAGGGAATACAGCTTTAAGAAAAAACTGGCACAATCAGTTTTACAGCATGTATGGCCTTTGATAGAAGAAGGAAAGTTTAAACCTGTTATTTATAAAATATTCCCTTTCACTGAAGCGGCCGCTGCGCATCGCCTGCTGGAAGAGAGTGAACATACAAGTAAGATTGTATTAATATGGGAATAAATGGCGAAGCGGATGAATATTGATCTGGATAAAAAAACTTAGTTTAGAAGCCATGACTTTTTCACGCAGATTTTCTCTCATGAAAATGTGACGAGATACAAAAAAAACTTTTCTCCATAGACAGTTTTTTACAATACTCCAAATAGAAATGAGATTTGATAAAATCATACCAACAGACAGTCTGAAGCCTTACATTAAACATTTCATTATTTCAGAAAATGATATTGAAAGTAGCTATAAAGTTTTCCCATCCACAAGTTTGGTAATCGGTTTTCAATATCGCGGGCAATTGGCTACGCTTACAAATGAAAAGGAAACCAGGCTGACAAAGGCAGGAATAACCGGCATTTCAGACAGTTTCAAAATATTCAAAAATTCTATTAACACCGGAACCATCCTTGTTTATTTTACAGAAGTTGGATTAACCTGCTTTACTTCTACGCCGGCAAACGAATTATTTAATCAAAGTATTTCACTTGAAAATATTTTTGATAAACACAAAGTAAGCGAAACAGAAGAAAAATTAGCTTTTGCCAAAACAGACAAACAGCGTATCCATATAGTTGAGTATTTTTTATTGTCGCAGCTCAAAGACATTCAAAAAGACAAACTTATCATTGAAGCCGTTCAGCTCATTTACCAGTCAAAAGGAACCATTCAGATTAAAGAACTCAACAAAAAGTTATTTATCAGTCAAAGTCCGTTTGAAAAAAGATTTAGAAAATTGGTGGGAACATCACCTAAAAAATTTGCCTCTATAGTCCGCTTTAATTCGGTGCTGGATAATTTGAAGAATACTAAATCTCTTACAGAAATTTGTTATGAGAATAACTTTTTTGACCAGGCACATTTTATCAAAAACTTCAAACAATTTACCGGAGATACACCCGAAAATTTTAAACGATTTTTATAGAAAAACGATTTTTTACAATTGCAGCTTTTTTACTTGTGTGAGATTTGTAATCACTTATAACAATTAAAAAATAAAACAATGTTTACAGTAGAACAAATTAAAGCTGCCCATTCCAAAGTAAAAAGCGGCGCAGATTTCCCAAAGTATATCCAGGCCATCAAACAGTTAGGCGTAAACGCTTTTGAAACCCGGGTAATTGATAGTCACACCGAATATTTTGGTAAAGACGGCTATCAAACTAAATCCCAGCCGATGTATGAAAACCTGGATATAGCTGAGCAGAGCGATAAAGAAAAATTCAGCAATTATTTGAAAATTCACCAACAAGGCAAAACCGATTATATCACATTCTGCAGGGATTGCGCGGAAACAGGTATTGAAAGGTGGTTTGTATCTCTTGACAAAATGACCTGCACCTATTATGATAAAGCTGGTAGAAAAATACTGGTAGAAAAAATCCCGGATAAATTGTAGTTAGTTATATAAATTTTTCACAGTCATCTATCTTATAAGCATAATGGTACCCTTCATATCAGGATAGGTTGACTTAAATTTTATAAAGTAAACATAAATCCCGGCAGGCTGAGGGTCTCCTTTGTAATTGCCATCCCAATTAACAGGCGTACCTTTTACATGGTAAACAAGATTACCCAACCGGTTGTAAACATAAACAGATGCATCCGGCATCTCATCTAATGCAGGAATATGCCAGGCATCATTTATTCCGTCACCATTTGGAGTAAAGGCGTTTGGCACAAAAATTTTGTCTAACACTTTTACTTGTACGGTATCCTCATTTTTGCAACCATATTGAGTAGTTGCAAAAAGCGTGTAAGTAAAATCATTGGGTGGGGAGGCATAAGGCGAAAGCAAGGTATCATTATTAAGATATGATGGTGGCACCCACAAGTATGATGGCGATTCACCAGCAACAGACCCTTGTAATTGTACTGGTGTACCGGCAATTTCTGTTTTATCCGGCCCGGCACTTACTATAGGGTTGGCATGCACATTTATCGCAATCGGATCGGAAGCAATCCGGCAGTCTGGTATTGATGCGGAACTACTTTCTACCACGGAAAGCCTGTATAAGTAGGAGCCTGCAGAAGTCGGTAGTCGCACAAACGATGGAGTATTTGCACCGGCAATATCCTGCCAGTTTTTACCGGTGTCTGTACTTTGCTGCCATTGATAGACAGGGTCAATAAAATTCGGGGAAACAGACGCATTAAAAGCATATACGCTGGCATTCCCTTCACAAACATTTACTGTATCAGCATTATCGGCAATAGAAGCAGTAATAAGCGGACCGCAAGGCCTTAGGGTAATATCATCCACTGCAAAAACATTTCCGGTACCGCCTGGTGCATTGTCCCACATCCGTATTACTACGACAGGGTTGCTTGACGGGGTGGTAAAGAAAAAGCCATATTGAGTCCAGACATGAGGAGAATCTGCGTGTATATCTCCTGTTGTATATTCGCTAATTAAAGTGCCATCAAGGGTTTCAGCTCTAAAAGTAATATCGGGTATAGAGCCATTTACATCAAATACATTGATCAGCCACGCTGCAAACTGATAATTTGTATTTGGGCAAAGGTTGGTGACGGTAGTCTCAAAAAAATCCCAGGGATTATTGGAAGCATTAACCAGCATAAAATTTCCATTGCCGGTATGGTCTGAGTTTATTGTAATCCAACTGTTGCCAAAACATCCTGAAGTTTCTTTGACTAAGGAATAAAATCCACTATCAGGGCAAGTAGAAGGTGAATAAGTATAAGAATTTGCAGGTACATAATTTGATTTCCCACTTGAATCAAATGAAACGTCTACAACAGGGTCTCCCAGGCTACCATTGCATGTTTGAGCTATACTATTTACCGGGAATTGAAAAAAAATAAATGCTGATATAATGTGGAGCCCAAAAGAAAAGTGAGTTATTATTGAACTTTTCACCTCCCGAATTTTCAAAGAAAATTAGCATAAAAACTTTGTTTTGCCAATTTTACTTGTTGAGCTTTGGGAAAGAATAATGCATTACCCGGGAAAGATCAATTTAAAATGAGGATATCATACTCCTCTTGCCACTCGCTAAATTAAGTGTATTTTTTCCAATCAATGAAGATAACAGAGATGCTCCAAAACGAATTAGTTTTTCCACACGTCTTTAATTACAATAGCATCTTTATTATGAGTAAAATCTAAACCATACAGGGTTTCAAGAGTTTTGAGCACGCTGTAATGATTGATCTTTTCGGCATATTTACCAGGTTTGATATTGGCCCCTACAAAAATAGTAGGGATATGATTTTGGGCAGTAGCCTGATCTTCATCGTAAGTAAGAATGAATAAACTATTATGCGTTTTGGTCCATTCAATATAATCACTTAGATTTTCCTTCAGCCAGTTATCGCCTCGAACAATAGCTGCTGAGTCACCGGGGCCACCAAGATTATGCATGTCATGATCCATATCCGGAATAACAAAAGCTACAGTAGGTAATTGATTAAAATCTTTAGGGAATGCTGTCATTGGCTGACTCAAAGAATCGGGAAAATTATTCTTTTTGTCTCCCAGCCAGTTTACCCAGGGGCAATGTTTTCTACCATATAGCATTTGACCGGTGATATCACTTTTTTGATAATAACATTTAAGGAAATCTGACGATGGTATCGTTTGTGCAAAGCCTTTAAAAGAATACCCATTCTTAATTAATGCTGCACCCAGGTTGGGAGTAGTAAAAGGTGTTGAATCCTGGAGGCATTGATCTCCGGTGATACCCTGTGTTCTTCCCGAAAAGATAGCTAAGTAATTGGGTTGGCTCGGATGCGTTACCGCGTGTGAGTCCGTAAAAACAGCTCCCTCGCCAACTAATTTATTAATATAAGCGGCACTGTCCGATCCTACAATTTGATCATAACCATGATTTTCTTCTATTACTACTATTACATGATCGGGTACTTTTATACCATCCCTTGTGGTAACTTTTTTTGATCCCTGGTTACAGGATGCGAATATGATTGTAATTGTAATACCGGCAAGTAAAATAAAATACTTCATAGAATGATTTTAAAGAGATTGCTAAAATACTTCTTTTTCTCTTTTATATTACGAGAAAAATATTCGATCACATATCAAATTAGTGAAGCATCTCATATACTTATATAATGTTTAGAAATAGATGAAAATAGAAGATTACTCCGTTTTGTGAATATGCTGAAGCGTACACCTTATTTAAGGTGGGATGAAAATTACTTCTCTAATTTGTGGTATTTCGAACTAATGGTACCTCTATTCATTTTTCATCTTTTAGAGAAATAACCACTCTTTTTTTCTAAAAAATCAGCCTTTACTAAGTTATTTCCTTATTCTGCGACCAACTACCCGAAACCTGCGACGTAGAGACAGTATGCCTTTTAAACGCCAGATGCAATAATCCATCTTATATACATTGAATCACTTTTAAAAATTAAAATCATGAAAAAGATCATCACAATTATTTTAGCTGCAGCCGGTACTATTGGTTCCGCTTCTGCGCAATCTAACTTTCAAAAAAGCATTGCCTATAATGACAGTAAAAAAATGACCAATGATTATGATCAACACGCCAACTTTGGTAAAACCAATACGGTTATTTATAAGGATGCTTACTTTTCCTACAAAGAAAAAGTGGCAACACTTGCAAAGATCAATCGCGAGTTTGATCAGAAAATTGTTTTCGTGAAACAAACCCGTCATTTAAATGGCTGGCAGAAAACAAACCAAATTCAGTTGTTACAAAATCAACGGAAAAACGAAATAAAGAAGGTGGAGTTCCAGTATGCTAAAAGCAACCAATATGCCATGAGCAAAACATCCGGCCATGATTCACATAAATGGTAGATTCCCCATCATCAAATTTTTTAACCAATAAAAATTAAGAAAATGAAAAAGTTAATTATCATATTAATAGCCGCGATTTCCTTCAATGCCGCATCAGCTCAAAGCAGGAATGCGAGCTATCGCCAACAAGATCGCAAACAAGTAACTCAAACAAGAGACAACCACAATTATAACAATCAATCCCATTCAAAAGATTATGCGTATAATAATGGGCAGAAATATGATCGTAACCGTCAGGTAGAGTATGACCGTATCAACCAGCAATACGATCAAAGAATCAATGGATATAGAAATGATCGTTCCATCAACACGTACCAAAGAGACAGGAGAATACGTGCAGCCGAAATTGAAAGACAACAATCTTTAAGATCATTTGGAGGTGGAGCGATTGTTGGAGGAATAGCAGGTTTCTTACTGGGTGTTTTGGTGTCACATTAAATATAGTAGATCAATTGCTAATAAAGGCCGTTTTGAACGGCCTTTATTTTTTAAATTCAATTTGTGAAAGTGCAAAGCGTTCAAAGTACTACGATCATTTTTCGATACCTTTGGGATCAATTTTAATTTATACCATCATGCAACAACTCATAAAACGTAATCCTGTGCTACCGTTTAAATTCTTAAACCTTGTTTGTCGCGGTTTTATTGTCAACAGCTTGTTTTGCACAAAATAAAAATTCAAAAAACAAAAAGCATCAGAAATGTCAAACACAAACGGAACTACTATTACATTAGGCGGACAGCCCATTCATACAGTGGGAAAGTTACCCGCAGTTGGAACTCAAATTAAAGATTTCACTTTAACAGGTGTTGATCTCCAGGATAAAACATATGCGGACTATAAAGGAAAATATTTAATTATGAATATTTTTCCCAGTGTAAACACAGGTGTATGCGCTAAATCAGTACGGGAATTTAATAAAGATGCGGCCAGTTTAAATAACACCACGGTTCTTTGTATTTCCAAAGATCTTCCCTTTGCACAAAAAGCATTTTGCGGTGCAGAAGGAATCGATAATGTAGTGATGCTTTCCGATTTCAGAAATGACTTCGGTCACGAATATGGTGTACAAATTGCTGATGGTCCCATGAAAGGTTTGCTGAGCCGCGCGGTTATCGTCATAAATCCTGAGGACAAAATTGTATATGAGCAACAGGTACCTGAAATAGGCCAGGAGCCAGATTATGCAGATGCTTTGAAAGCAGTAAAATAATATTTTATTGAGAATAGAGAATGGAAAATTAAAAATGGAAAATTGGGAATTGATACTTCTCTATTTTCCATTAAATCAAATCACCATCAAATCTACAAATTCATTCACAGGAATATTTATTAATTTACTGTAATCCAGCGAAGCATCTAAAATAGTTTTTTGTTGTTTCTCAGGAAACTTTCTTGCTAAATTGATTTTGAATTTTTCAAGCAACAATGGAATTCCTACTTCCCTTCTGCGCTTGTGACCGATAGGATACTCAACAACTACTTCATCCAAAACAGTTCCGTCATTTAATTCAACTGCCAATGCATTGGCGATGGAGCGTTTTTCCGGGTCATGATAATTTTTGGTAAATTGTTTGTCTTCCACGCAAATCATTTTATCACGCAACACATCAATCCTTGCATCAGCAGCAATTTTGTCTTCGTAATCAGCCGCCGTTAATCTTCCAAAAATCAATGGTACGGCAATCATATATTGAATGCAATGGTCTCTGTCTGCCGGATTATTCAATGCGCCTTTTTTATCAATGATGCGAATAGCCGCTTCGTGTGTAAGAATGGTTATTTTCTTAATATCGCCAGTTGCCTTACCTAACGCTTTTAATTTTGCATGCAACGTCATCGCCGCTTCCACTGCGGTTTGCGAGTGAAATTCTGCGGGAAAAGAAATCTTGAACAAAACATTTTCCATTACATAAGAACCATAATCTCTTTGGAATTTAAATTCATTTCCTTTGAAAGAAACATCATAAAAGCCCCACGTTTTTGCAGTCAATACAGAAGGATAACCCATCTCACCTGTTTTCGCAATCAATGCAAGCCGGACTGCGCGCGAAGTAGCATCTCCTGCAGCCCACGATTTACGGCTACCTGTATTCGGAGAATGGCGATAGGTTCTCAAAGATTGTCCATCCACAAAAGCCAGGGAAACAGCATTGATTAATTCATCGCGTGTAAGCCCGATTAGTTTTCCAACCACAGCCGTAGACGCTACTTTTACTAAAATAACATGGTCGAGTCCGACTTTATTAAATGAATTTTCCAATGCCAACACGCCCTGAATTTCATGCGCTTTTATCATTGCTTCCAATACTTCTTTCATTGTCAACGCGGGCATTCCATTTGCTATCGCCGTT
Organism: Hanamia sp.; assembly: GCA_035532615.1. GTDB lineage: Bacteria > Bacteroidota > Bacteroidia > Chitinophagales > Chitinophagaceae > Ginsengibacter. Next base: position 16,217 of record DATKQQ010000358.1, on the reverse strand, counting down.
CTTGAAAGCCAGTCTGCAGTGGCGAGAATGCCGCCCAGATTATCAGAAGGATGTCCCCATTCTGCAGCCAACCACGTATCGTTAAAATCGAGCCAGCGGATAATTGCGCCGATATTAAATGCAGCTTGTACAGGGTCTAACTGAAATTGTGTTCCGGGAACTTTTGCGCCATTCGGAACAATTGTTCCGTGTACTATTGGACCTAATAATTTCGTGCAAGCCGGATAAGTTAGCGCTTCCAATCCACAACCCAATGTATCCAATAAACAATAGTGAGCTGTTTTCCAGGCAAGGTCGTTTTTGATTTCATAGTTTAATACATAATCAACGATATCGGTTAATACTTTATCCGGTTGGGGTCTTTCATTTGAAATAGCCGATGACATTTTATTTTTAATTATTGGTTTAGATATTTATTTCTGGAGGTTATTAATTGATTTGTGCTCAAAGAGAAAGAAAAAATTTTGTGCTTAGTTATTGAAATTCTTTAGCCATGCCAATTGAAATTGCTGAGCGTGCCATTATTGGGTCAGTTAAGCAAAGAAATACTTGTAGTCATCATGCCTACCTAACAGTTCGCTAACGTGAATTACTTCATCGGCGTTATCAAAAATAATGGTTTCGCCATCGGCAATATACACTTTTCCTTTTTCCCTTTTAAAAAAGGAAATAGCTTTTTAGGTATGTAAAGTTCGCGTCCATCGAAAAATTTTACATATAGTTTTGTACCTGCTATTTTAGCTTTTATTATTTGAGGTTTTATACCAATAATCCCGTATGTCATAGTTTTATGGTTTTTACTTTATTGCCTTCTTTGAAACTGTTTATTACTGCTGAAATTTCATCTGAATTATTTTCAATTATTTTCAAAGCGGTATTTAATTCCTTTTGTGTTAAGCCTCCCTTATCAAAAATTTCTATTGGGTTGAGCCAAATTTTAGTGGCAGCATCCCTTTTTTTGTTTTTACTGGAAACGTGCAGATGCAGTCTTTCGCTCAAATCAAAACTCACCAAAAAGAAAATTAAATTTTTTTATGTTAAAATTTTTGGTAAGCTATTGCAAATTTTGCTTGTGCAAATTTACACTAAAACATCCTCTTTCAAATGTTTGCGCGGAAACATAAAACGTAAATGAAAGCAAGATTAATGTAATAAAGATGGTATGTTTTATGTGTTTGGTCCAGCGTAGTTTAATAGCAACCAAAGTTAAAGCGATGACACACAGCCATTGAATAAAAAACCAAAGCCGATAATACAAAAAGCCGATATTTGTTATTCTGCTGGAAGCCTTACCGATAGGGAACTATAGCTTATTGAGAAAATTTTTCACTCAAGTGTCATTTCCTGAATTTTATCGTTCTTCCCAAATGGTTTTCCATTTATTATTGGGATGTATAAAAATCTGAAATCCTGTTTTTCCGTTAAACTTAATTGTCAAATTATTAATTAAATTTTCGTTTTCAATTTTTCCATTTTCTGATATAAAAACAATATCAAGATAACTAAAACAAATTTTTCATATTATTAATTTTGATTGAAATAGAAGTTTTCGTCTAATGATTCAAATACTCTTTAGTATGAGAGACGAAAAAAAGTAATTTCCATAATTATTCTTTATCATTTTAGTTGATTATCTTTCTTCAATGCTAACAAATTCCCTATTCTCCGGCCCAATATAATTGGCGCTCGGGCGAATTATTTTTCCATCCTCTCTTTGTTCTATCACGTGAGCGCTCCATCCTGTAACTCTTGCTACAACAAAGAGAGGCGTAAACATTAAGGTGGGCACGCCCATCAGATGGTAGGAAACTGCAGAAAACCAATCAAGATTCGGAAACATTTTTTTCTCATTCCACATCACAGTTTCCAGGCGTTCAGCAATATTGTATAAATGCATATCGCCTGCTTCTTCTGAAAGTTGTTTCGATACTTTTTTTATCACCACATTGCGTGGGTCGGAGATGGTGTAAACCGGGTGGCCAAAACCAATAATGACTTCTTTCTTTTCCAAACGTTTGCGAATATCCTGTTCTGCTTCTTCGGGAGAATGATACCTGCTTTGAATATCGTAAGCTACTTCATTAGCGCCACCATGCTTTGGCCCTCGCAATGCACCTATCGCCCCTGTTATAGCTGAATACATGTCAGAACCTGTGCCTGCAATTACCCTGCCCGTAAATGTAGAAGCATTGAATTCATGTTCTGCATACAGGTTCAATGAAATTTGCATTGCCCTTACCCACGATTCAGAGGGTTTTTTTCCGTGAAGCAGGTGTAAAAAATGACCCCCTATTGTATCATCATCTGTTTCTACTTCAATCTCTTTTTTGTTGTGAGAAAAATGATACCAATATAATAATGCAGAACTGAAGCTGGCCAGTAATTTATCCGCAATGTCTCTTGCGCCGGAAACATTATGGTCCTCTTTTTCCGGTTCAACGCAACCAAGGGCCGAAACGTATGTGCGCAAAACATCCATTGGATGCGCAGTAGATGGAATCTGTTGTAAGATATTTTTAATTGACTCAGCAAGTCCTCGTAACAATTTTAATTTGGTTTTGTATTTTGCTAATTCAGATTGAGTTGGTAAAGTACCATAAATAAGCAGGTAAGCTACTTCTTCAAATTGGGCCTTCTCTGCCAGGTCAAGGATATTATAACCACGGTAATGTAAATCATTGCCGCTTTTACCAACGGTGCATAAAGCAGTGTTGCCGGCTACAACACCCGAAAGTGCTACGCTTTTCTTGGGCTTGAATGTTGGGGTTTGGTTGTTATCAGCCATTTTTATTTTCTTTAAAAAGTTTATCTAATTTTTGTTCGTAATCGTGGTAGCCAATGGTCTTATAGAGTTCCTCCCTGGTTTGCATCGTATCCAATACATTCTTTTGAGTTCCGTCTTTACGGATATGTTGATATACATTTTCAGCCGCTTTATTAGCTGCGCGAAATGCAGAAAGGGGATATAAAATCAATCCAACACCTGCTTTGCTAAGTTCGTCAACTGTGTACATCGGTATCATTCCAAACTCGGTAATATTGGCCAATACAGGAATTCCGGTAGCATCCACAAATTTTTGATAATAAGAAAGGTCGGGCACAGCCTCAGCAAAAATGAAATCGGCGCCCGCATCTTTATAAGCAACCGCTCTTTCCAAAGTTTTATCCAAACCTTCGCTGGCAAAAGCATCAGTCCTGGCGCCAATTACAAAGTGTTCATCCGTCCTTGCATCCACGGCCGCTTTCAACCTGTCAGACATTTCTTCTTTGCTCACCAATTCTTTTCCCGGTCGATGTCCACAGCGTTTGGCGCCTACCTGGTCTTCCATGTGAAGCGCTGCAGCACCTGCTTTAATCAACGACTTTACGGTACGCTCTACATTAAAAGCGGAAGGACCAAAACCGGTATCTACATCTACCATCAAAGGACAATCCGTTACGTTGGTAATGCGGTTGATATCAATCAGCACATCTTCCAAAGTAGTAATTCCCAAATCGGGAATACCAAGCGAGCCGGCAGCCACACCGCCACCGGAAAGATAAATGGCATTGAATCCTGCCTGTTCGGCAATTAATGCCTGTTGGGCGTTAATAGCGCCTACAATTTGCAATGGCTGTTCTTTTTTTAAAGCTTCCCGGAATCGAAAACCCGCTGAATTTGATGAATCTGATTTTTTCATATTGGTCACGAAATTACGCCGATTAAATGAATGCAGATTTTTTCAAAAAAGAAATGGATCTGAGAGAACAACTAAATTGATCATATCATTAAATATAAATCAAAAAAATTGTTCGTCTATCCTTTACCGTAGTAACTTCTGTAGTTCGAGTCCTGAACCATTGAAAAAGGCTAATATCTATCGTTTCTATTTCAGGCTCATAAAATAATCAAAGATTATTTGGGGAGCATTAATGTCCTTATTTACGTTTCCAAGTACTTTGGGCCAGAAATTAAAACCGGGGTTAGGTATAATATGACCGCCATTAATAATTTTTAAAAGGGTAATTTTTTTATTGGTAACAGGACATTCATAATCTTCTTCGATGGCAACAGAGCTGTCGCTTTTGTTGATATCAGGAAATTGGTGGATTGTTTTTAAAGTGGTGTCACATTTGTCAAGGCTGCTCCAATAGCGAATCGTATTATCAGTTGATACAACTGTTCCTCGGTTTTTACCATCCGGTAAAATAATGGCTCCCCCGTTATATGGGTTTATCGGATCAGAAGTGCCATTCATTACCAACATGGAAACAGGCTGGTTACTTTGATAGCAGTCATTATTGGTTTCAACAGGCATATTGGCGCTGATAGCAGCAAAGCCCTTGAATAATTCGGATTTTTCTTCCGCAAGCTTATAACACATTTCGCCACCGTTAGAATAACCAATTGCAAAAACTCCTTTCGGGTTGATGTGATATTTTTCAGAAAAGAAATCAATCATTTTTACAAAGAAACCAACGTCATTTACGTGTTGCAATTTAGTATCATAAGCGGCAGATTTTCTGCAATCGTTCCAATATTTTAAATAACCCTGCGGATAAACGATAATTACATTTTTCGTGCTATCCGCGATTTTTTCAAATTGATCTCCTGTTATTAACTTCATTAACCTGGCCCTCATTCCTGAACCGTGAATAACGAAAATCAAGTCGGGATTTTGAGAAATAATTTCGGGTACGTAATAATAAAATTCCCTTTCCATCGTATCCACTTTCACTGAACCGGCTTGCAGGGCATGCAATCCCCGTTGACCAAAAGTAGCAATGGGCCTGCTTGAGAGAGAGATGATTGTTGTGATGCAGAAAAAGAAAAATAGTAACCCGTGTCTGTGCATTGTTAAATGAATTGTGATCAGCTCATTCCCCAGGAAGGCGTGAAACAAAATTAGAGAAAAAACAGGCGTAGGAAAAATATAAATTGCGGCCCACAGCAACTCCTATCTTTGACACATGCTCAAAGAAAAATAAAAAAAATGATAAGATTAACAAGAACCGATTCAAACAATAATGACTTTCAAAAGCTCGTAAGAGAATTGGATATTGATTTGAAAATAAGAGATGGCGAAGAACATTCATTTTATTCACAATTCAACAAAATAGATACAATAAAATATGTAGTGGTTGCTTATGAAGAAGACACTCCCGTAGGTTGTGGCGCTATAAAAGAATATACAGACAAAATTATGGAAGTAAAACGAATGTTTGTGCCAAGGGAAAAACGTGGAAAAGGAATAGCCTCATTGGTATTGCAGGAATTAGAAAAATGGAGTAAAGAAATGGGAATGGAAAAATGTATTTTAGAAACCGGGAAAAAACAACCGGAAGCCATTCAGCTTTATAAGAAAAACAATTATACTATCATACCAAATTTCGGACAATATAGGAATGTTGAAAACAGTGTTTGTTTTGAAAAAGAATTGAAAGATTGAATCAACATAATGGAGGAAAATGGTTCGTGAAGTTCCTAGGCAAAATTGATACAATTCCAAGCAGGAATTATTCTTGATTAAAATTTAATTTATTTGCTTACTGTATTTTTGAAATTTATCTTTCCATTGAAAGATGAATGGTTACCAATTGAGGTAAAAACGATGGTAGTAAAAGTCAGCAAAATCCCGACATGCTATTCTAAAAAAAAACTAAATGAAAAAAGAATACCAGTTATTATATGTTTTGGCGGTTATTAAATTTATTCTTCCGTTTATTTTACAAAACCATTATTATGAGCCACAACGGGATGAATTTCTCTACCTCGCCGATGCGCATCACATGGCATGGGGGTATATGGTAGTGCCGCCGCTTCTTTCCGTGTTTGCATGGATTACTAATCTTTTCGGAAACAGCATGTTCTGGCTAAAATTCTTTCCCTCTTTATTTGGAGCATTTACTGTTCTCATCGTCGGTAAAATAATAATTTCTTTTGGCGGAAAATGGCTGGCATTGTTTCTTGGCTTCCTGCCTTTTATTTTTGGTTTATACCTGAGAGTTCATTTTTTATTTCAACCCAACTTTTTAGAAATATTTTTCTGTACATTGATCGCCTATAGTATCCTGCGTTTCATCCAAACACAAAAAAATTCATGGCTCTATATTTTTGGTATTAGCGCAGGTCTGGGAATGATGAGCAAATATTCCATTGCATTTTTTATCATCAGTATTTTGATTGGATTAATAATCACCCGCAACCGGAAAATATTTTTGAATAAGCATTTGTATTTTTCTGCACTCATTGCGTTTTCAATTTTTCTACCTAATCTTTTGTGGCAATACCATTATCATTTTCCGGTAATCGTCCACATGAAAGAATTGCACCAGTTCCAATTACAATATGTGAAGCCTTCGGGCTTTTTGTCAGACCAGGTATTCATGAACCTGCCGTGTGTGTTTATTTGGATAGCGGGGTTGTATTTTATTATTTTTAAAGAAAAAAGGAAGTACAGGATTTTTGCATGGGCCTATTTATTCGTGATACTAATCCTGCTTTATTTTCAGGGCAAAGGATATTATTCATTAGGAGTTTATCCTATACTTTTTGCTTTTGGCGCGATTCACCTGGAACGCTTTGCCACACAACATTCCCGTACCTGGAAATATGTTTTCATTATCATTCCTTTTGCTTTGGGAATTCCTTTTATTCCATTATTATTACCCATCTGGAAACCTAAAAAATTAGCGGCCTATTATGAAGCAGGGCACTTAGATAATTCAGGTCTCCTGAAATGGGAAGACCTCAGGGACCATCCAATACCGCAAGACTTTGCTGACATGTTGGGCTGGAAAGAAATGGCACAAAAAACAGCTAAAGCATATTCTTCTTTAACTGATGCTGAAAAAAGAAACACAATCATTTTTGCTGATAATTATGGCGAAGCGGGTGCTATCAATTATTATGGAAAAAGTTTGGGGCTTCCCATTGTATATAGTGATAATGCCAGTTTCTTATATTGGTTGCCCGATAGTTTACACCTTGACAATGTAATTGCAATAACGGACGACAAAGAGGAAATGCAACATCCTTTTATAGAAGATTTTAATTCCGCTTTGTTAAGCGATTCTATTACCAATAAATATGCAAGGGAAAATGGGTCGCTTATTTTGGTATTGAAAGGGGCTAATGCAAGTATGAATGAAATATTTCGGCAGAAAATAAAAAAGGACAAAGCAAGATTTAAATATTAAATATTTCCCGTTGCTTCAATTAGAGATGGAAATAATTTAACTAAAAAATATTTTGCTGAGACTATAAAGTAAATTGTGTAAACACAATTTTAGATGCTGCATCTATTTTGAAAAATAGTCAAAAATTGATGAAGAATAATTGAGACAACAAACAAAAAGTGAGGTCACATTCTACGTATCTCCTATCGTATATCTACGATTTTTGACAGTAATTTCAGAAACAATAAAATCAGGCAATAATGCCCTTGTGCGGGGCGCGATGAAATATATCTTTGTACCAGATGATTGATTTACTAAAAACATCAATCATCTGAAAAATATCCAATCCAACATCCACTGAAAGAGCCTGAATCCAAGTATCCAATAAAAGATCAAAAAGTTCGATATCTGTTGACTTCTCTTTTTTCCGATACCCCTGCCGTAAGGAAGGAATCGGCACCAGTAACCAGTAAGCATTAAGATATCCTTTAAAAAACCGATGAGCATTTATCCAATATCTGATTAACCGGTAAGACCCGAAGCTCAAAAATTTTTACATAAAAGCCTGTCATTTAATGCAGGCTTTTTTTGTATGGTTATTTCTTCATTCTTTATGAAACAGCCTCCTTGCTCCGGGCATAAGGCGGTTACTTTATATCAATCAACTGATCTGCTACATTCCATCCATACAATTCCACTGCTGCCTTTTCTTTAACAGCAGCCGTATAATCAATCGTAATTTTTTTGGCTTCGCCCGGTAAGACAGAAATATAATTATCGCTGTAAAATACAGGCAATATTCTTTGCTTTGTTGCCGTATTCACCAGCGAAAGCCTGTTGAAAAATGCAATCGGATTTTCTTTCGCATTACTGATAGTTACTTCTACTTTTCCTTCTTTTATTTTATGCGCTGAAATTTCTACACTTGCTTTTTTCATTTGCTGCAACCCGGAATAATTACCGGTTGAATCGGGCAACCAATATAAATTATCGTCCAATAAATTTTTATTTTCGTCCTGCAAAGACAAATAAAGAAACACGCCTTTATCTTTTGCCATTTTATCAATGATATTTTTCAGAGATACATAATTTTTATAACACGCAGGCCCTATCATGGAAAATACCTGGGTAAGCAACCTTTCTTTACCTTCCATATCGAATGCCTCTGCCTTCAGCATGATATTGTTCTTTTCTGTAAAAGTATTGTTTACTATCATCACCATGCCATCCGCGTTATTGTACATCACATGAAATGGCTCACTGCCTTTATGTAAACCATACAGGCATGCATTGGGATCGAGATAATAATCATACATCTGTCCCCGCATGGCAGTCCACGGATTTTGAGTTTTCCAGATGATCACACCTGTGTACCATTCCCATTCATGAGCACTAAAACCTTCCATCAATGCACGATACTGATCATAATTAACCAGTTGGGCTTTATCAAGAAAATCTTTTAAATCTGTCGGCTTGCCATACGCATCAATATGATGACCGTAACCGGAATACTTATGATAACGCCACACACTATCCAGGTTTCTGTAGGTTTCACCAGGCATAACCATATCTTCTTTTGGAATAAATCTCTCCAAAGATGCATAATCACTCAAACCAACAGAACCCACTTCAGAATTAAAAGGATAGGTTTGGTGATCCCAGAAAGTATTAATGTTTTGTATGCCATAAGGCCCGTCGCCATTGCCGCCATAAGGATTGTACGACATGCTGTCGGAATTAGAATACTCTATCAGGTATCTTGTGCCATCGAGCTTTGGCATAATGGAATCGCGCATGGCAACCAGAATATCTTCGGGAGGAGTAATTTCATTGCCACCGCACCACAACGCCAGTGAAGGATGATTACGGAGCATCTTCACCTGGTCCACAACCGATGCAAGATATAACTGGTGATCATCTGGATATTTTCTTCTTGTCCATTGATCATCTTTTTTTCTTGGATCGAGCCAGCGGCCATTGCAATCACCCGAGTTCCAGAAGTCCTGCATCACGAGCAAACCATATTTATCGCACGCATCGTAAAATTCGGGGCGTTCCGTAATGGCGCCACCCCATACGCGGATAAGATTTAAATTCATGTCTCGGTGAAACCGGATCTCTGCGTCATAACGTGCATCAGAAAAACGAAGCATCTCATCAGATATGATCCAGTCGCCCCCTTTGATAAATATTTTTTGTCCGTTCACAAGTATTTCGCGGCTGCGTGTTACAGAATTCCATAGGGTATTGATCTGTCGCACACCAAACCGGATGTGTTCCACATCGCTTATGGCACCTTCTTCCGTAATAAACTGTACATTGATGTTGTATAACTTCTGTGGACCATAGCCATTAGGCCACCATAGTTTTGGATCCCGCAAAACATGATCTGGTAATTGAACTGTAATATGTGCTTTGGGAGCAAGAGTAACATGGGTAAAAACTTTTTCTCCCGCAATGGAATACTGTAGCCTGCCATGCGCTTCTTTATTACTTGCATTTAATAATTCTGCAGAAACTTTTATGATGGCGGGTGCCTGTTTCCCTTCATCATATCTTATGCCGGGAACAAGAGTTATTACGTGTGTGTTTTGTACATTCACTTCGCCCGTTTTTTCAATCGTTACTTTATCCCAAATACCTGTATTGCGGTCTCGTACCGGTTGTATCCAATCCCATCCTGCCACATACTGGTGTGAAACATTTTTTGCGATCGTGCCATCCCCACCTTGTCCACCGTTGGGATTGCCAACAGGATCGGGAGGATATACAATCACCGCCAGCCTGTTCTCCCCATTTTTCGCCAGCCACTGTGTAATGTTATATTGCTGCCGCAAAAACATTCCGTAAAATCTTTTATCATTCAGTTGGTGCCCGTTAAGAAAAACGTCGCAACTGTAATTGATACCGCGAAAATGCAGCCACACCTGTTCTTCTGCATTGGTAAGTTTTTCGGTAAAATCTTTTACAAACCAGTAAGTGTAATAATCTCTCCCTGTGTTATAGATGTCAGGAATTTTTTCATTGTTCATGCCGTAGAATGGATCGGGTACCATTTTGTTGTTGAGCAGGGTGGTAAGCACCGTGCCGGGCACCGTTGCAGGCATAAAACCTTTTAGTGAAAAAGAGGGTTGCGAAATTTTTTCTCCGCCATTATTTATGTCTTTTATATTGATGCATTGCCATCCGCTGTTGAGTTCATACTGTTGTTGCGCACGCGAATTGAAAGTAAAAAAAAACAGTGTTAAAAAAATAAATCCTTTATATCTCATAGTATTGGTTTAGTTTAAGTAGAATCACAAATTACAGGAAAAAATTTGCTCCGGGCAGCCAGCATCGCTTTTACATCTCTGGCAAAAAAAAAAAAATAATTGAATTTACACTCCCCTTATTTAGTGAATATTCACCAGCAAAATTCTCTTAAAATATGCAATGAGATTTTCTTTTGCATTACTGATCGTTGTAATTGGCACAGTTGCTTTTTTCATTTGCGGCAATTTTGAGTAATTATTTTTAATTTTTTATAAATTCATTTTTTATTTCATCATATTTTTTCATGTTTTCATTTGATTTACCATCTCTGTTGAAAATTGATTCCCAAGTGTTTAGCGGTTCCCAAATGAAAGTTCCTTGCATTTTATTTCCAGGGATGGAGAAGGCGATTCTATTCACTTGTCTTTTTAATTGAGAATATTCTGCAACGATTACGGGTTTGTTGTATTTTTTACTGAGTAAGTTCAAATTAGTTTCCAGGTCATTCAATGTTCCATGCCATTTTGGATAATAAGATTCGCCGATCGCATCAAAAGAAACACCCCGATTGATCATATTATCGAGAAAAGATTCAGATTCTGAATTTTGACCGCCCAACGCAATATGTAGCATAGTAATAATTGACGGATTCACACTTTTTACCGCTGCCAACCCCGCATTCAACAAAATAGCAAGACTATCTAAATTTTGCACATTCCCTTCAGGCCACAAAATTCCATGATTGATTTCATTTCCTGTTTGTACCATATCTGGCAGTGTGCCTTGCGCTTTCAATGCCAATAAAACTGTGGTGGTATAATCATAAACTTTTTTCGCTAAATCATTAAAATCTAAATTTTCCCATGCTTTAGGTTTAAATTGTTTTCCCGGATCGGCCCAGGTATCGCTATAATGAAAATCGAGAAGAAATTTCATTCCGGCTTTTTTAATTCGTTTTGCCATTGCCAATGTATGTGTCAAATCGCAAAAACCTTTTTCCGGAGAATAACCGCTATCATTTGCAGGATCAACAAATAACCTCAAACGGATATAATTAAATCCATGATCTTTTAGAATTTCAAACACATCTTTTTGAACACCGTTATCGGAGAATTTCATTCCTCTTGCTTCCAATTGTGGAAGAAAAGAAATATCAGCACCCAGAATTTTCCCTTCGGGTTTTGCTGTGGAATGAATATTTAATTTTGAGAAAAGATATGGGTCTGTTTTCAAATCAATCGGCTGATTCGGTTGAATAGTAATAATTTCTGTACTTCCTTCCCACAGCCCCTTTGAGGTGGCTTTGAATTTAATAATTCCCGGAGTTTTTCCTGATTGCAAGATTACCTGGCATTTTCCATTGAACAAAGACCTTTGCCAGTTTCCATTCAATATTTTATCGGGTTCATGACTGCTTGGGTCGCCATTTCCTACGCCGATTATGCTCGCATCGCCTTCCACAGAAAATTGAACCAGGTTATCGGCATCCGGAACTTCCCGGCCTTGTTTATCTACGGCACTTACATTAATCACAGTTGCATCTCTTCCGTCTGCAATCATGGTTGTTTTATAAGGAGTGATAACTATTTCTGCAGGTTCACCTGTTGTTTCAATAGATGATTCGAGTTTACGGCCATGCTTATACGCTATGGCTTCCAGCTTTCCTGGTTCATAAGGAACACTCCATTGAAGATGACTGTTTCGCGGCATATCTTTTTTCCCAAGGCTCTTTCCATTCAAAAATAATTCTACGTTATCGGCATTGGAGTTTACCCAAACATCAATTGGTTTTCCCACTTTATTTTTTCTGTTCCAATCTGCGGAAATGTGAAGCACATCCTTGTTTGTCCACCATGATTGATAGTAGTAATAAATATTTTTTGGGAAACCACATACATCCATAATCCCGAATTGGGTGCTGATATCGGGCCATTTGTAGGGAGTGGGCTCACCCCGATAATCAAATCCTGTCCAAACGAAACCTCCCAAAAACCATGAACGTTCTGCAGCGGGCTTCCACCATTCTTCGGCTGTATTTCCCCACCACGGTGCAGTAATATCCTGATCGGGCAAATAACCTTTTAAAGTGTCCTTTTCATAAATACCTCTTGTTGATAATGTACTTGCCATTTCAGTCCCCATCACAGGTTGAGTTGGATGATCTTTGTGATAATCTACAATGGCATTTATCCTGTAATTGAATCCGCGAACCGGAATCACTTCATTGATTCCTTTGAATTCATTTCCTACATCCGCAGCATAAGTGGAGGTACGATAAGGATCTAATTCTTTTTGCTTTTGCAATAAGGAAATGGCAATTCGTTTTCCGTTTGAATTAGTTTGTATCCAACCTTCTTCGTTACCAATAGACCACATAAAAACTGAAGGATGATTTCGATCGCGAAGAATTAATCTTTCAAACTGGCTCATGTATTCCGGGCTGCTATTGAGCAATCTGTTTTCATCCAACACAATCATTCCCAAACTATCACATGCATCCAGCAATTCCGGTGTTGGCGGATTGTGACTGGTCCGATACGCATTAGCGCCCATTTGTTTTAATAATCCGATGCGGTAATATTGAAGGTAATCGGGCAAAGCACTTCCCACTCCTGCATGGTCCTGGTGATCGCACACACCTTTTATTTTTACATATTTCCCATTGATAAAAAGACCGTTGACGGTAACAGATATATCCCTTATTCCAAAACGGGTATTCAAGCTGTCAATAATTTTATTACCTGATTTTAGAATTGTTATTACCCGGTATAAATAAGGATCTTCTATGGACCATAAATGCGCGTGGGCGACATTTATATTTTGTTTGATCAGTTTGTTTGAATATGCTGATATTCTAAAAGAGGTGGCTTTACTTTGTGCAATCTTCCTGCCATTCCTGTCGGTGATATACGAATATGTATCCCCGTTAGTTGATTCCAGATTATCATTTACAATTGGAATTTCTACTGTTACAATTGCGCTCTTATTTGTTTGTTTGCTGTGGATAAAAAGCTCATTTGGATTAATATGAAATTTATCAGTTTTTATAAGCCAAACATGCCGATAAATTCCGGCACCTTCATAAAACCAGCCTTCATATTGAGTGGCATCTACTCTTACCACAAGTGTATTTTCTTCGCCATATTTTACAAAATCGGAAACATTATATTCTATTCCTGAATAACCACTTTTATTATTGCCCACAAAAAATCCATTAAGCCAGATATTGGCATCTCTGTAAATTCCATCAAAGCGAATAGAAATTTCTTTGGAAGAATCATTTTTAGCAACAAAAAATGTTTTCCTATACCAGCCAATACTTGTTTCAGGAAATAAGCCACCAACCGGCTTATAGCCGTGAGCCATAACATCAAAGTTAGGCGAGTACACAAATGGTAATTCTACCGCCCAGTCGTGTGGCAGATTGAGTGTACGCCATGAACTATCATTGAATTTGGGGTTTATAGCCGAATTCCCAGCAGCGCCGCTTTTTGAAAAAATATTTGCAATGCCATAATTAAAATCCTTTGAGGGATCAGAAGCATTTCCCAAATGGAATTTCCAGTCTTCATCAAAGTTTGTTTTTGTTCTATCCTGCGATCTTGCCGATAAAAATGTAGTTAAAAAAATGATGAAGAAGAAAATTGATTTTCTATACATAATTACAAAATTGATTTTCCAAAAAAAGTTCAACCAGTTTCCTTTTTTAGTTTCGATGCGAATCCATAGATAAGCAATTTACTTAAACGCATCTAATGCAATAGTTGGTTCTCCTGCATTATTGAACGCACCCAGCAGGTAACCATTCCAACCATTGTAGCACTCAGGTTCCCAATAAAATACACCGAGGCATTTATTATTGGCAACAGATTTTGATTTTTGAATTAAATCTGAAATAAAATTTTTACAAGTCACTGAATCACTTACACTCATTCCTACTTCGCACACCATTACTTCTTTGTTATAGCGGCTTACCATGTCGTTCATGTTAGCGAGACATTCTGCATTGAGTTGTGTCCAATTGGAAGCCGTGGGATATAATGACATTCCTATCACATCCCATTTTGCACCGTTGCTCTGTAGTCCATCAAACATCCATCTGAAAAGCGTGTTATCAAATCCATTAGAAATATGCACGATCACTTTTGTAGAAGGGAAAACGGATTTTACAGCATCATAACCGGCATTGATGAGGGAAGCAAAATTGGCCATACTTACGCTGGCTCTACCTTCGGGCCAAAGCATGCCATCATTGGTTTCATTTCCTACCTGGACCCAGTCAGGAGAAATTCCGTTTAATTTCAATGTATCTAAAACTCCGGTGGTATATGCATTTACCGAAGAATCTAATTGAGTAATTGTTTGATTTTGCCATGCTGCCGGTGTTGTCTGGTCGCCGGGATCGGCCCAGGTATCACTGTAATGAAAGTCAATTAATATTTTCATTCCTGCTGCTTTTGCGCGTAATGATTTTGCTACTACATCAGCCGTATTGCACCAGCCACCCGGAGGATTCACCCACACACGCAGACGAATGGAATTCATTCCTTCATCTTTCAGAATCTGGAAAAGATCTTGTTGAGCGCCGTTTTTATTATAAAATTTGATTCCCTGTGATTCCATTTGGGTTACCCAGCTAACGTCTGCGCCTCTTGCAAAAGAAGAAGTATCAACTGGAAGAATAGTCGTATCGGCCGGTGGTGGAGAAACGGGGTTATCATTTGTTTTTTTACTACAGGAGGATAAAGAAAGAAATCCAAAAACGAAAACCAGGAAAAAGTATTTCATTATTAACTATTGAGTTAAGAGAGAAAAGGGTTTTATAAATATAAACAAAAAAGAGATAGAAAATAACAGTTTAATAATAATAGAAAATCTTAATTGCAATAGGGAAATCTTACTCTTCATTTGAGAAAATTAAAAAAGGCCGCCTTAATTAAAAGTGGCCTTTTAAAAAAACAAACTTTATTTTAATTAGGTGTGACAGTGTACTTTCCCGTTATAAAATTTACATCAACCATATAAGTTCCTGATACAGTCGGTGCAGGCGTATTAGATCCCGGAACATCGTTATCAAACAATATAGTTCCACCTCCTGAGGCGGTTCCATCTGTTGAGCCACCATATTTATTTGCCCAGGAATTTACATCCTCTGGAATCATTAAATAACTTTTACCCGCAGTCAAAGGAATAGTAATTTGGTATTCAGCATTGCTGATCTGGGTGAATTGTTGATTACCAATACCGTTTGGCGCATTGCTGGAATTGTTATTCCAGCCTCCGGGAGTGGCATCGCCAATGATCCAAAGACCTTTATTTATACCTATAGAGGTGGGTAAAGGCATTCCGGTGTAAGGAGTAACAGAGTAAGTATTTGTCTGGAAATTTACAATAATTTCATATAGCCCGCTGGTAGCAGGACCGGGTGTGTTGGAACCTGGTACAGCATTATCGGCCAACAATGTGCCTCCCGAAGCGCTTGAGCCACCATATTTGTGAGTCCAATCACCATTTAACGGCAAGAATAAATAACTTCCACCTGCTGTAAGATTAATTATAATACCATAAGAAACTGCATTTATTTTTGTAAACTGTTGCGTCGGTAACGGAACAGGATTACCCCATCCGCCAGGGGTTGCATCACCTACTATATATAGATTATCAGGTGCTGCTACATAAGTTGTAAGACTGATGGTAACTGTATTAGAGCTTCCCAACATTTTGGTATAATTAGTTCCCGAAAAGCTTACTATTCTGAATTCTACATTTTTGGTACTTCCACCAATAACCCCGGCTGCAATAGCAGC
>DATKQQ010000357.1:0-19279 GCA_035532615.1 Hanamia sp. | reverse complement strand
AGTAAAAAGTAAGAGGAGCTTAGCCAACGAAAGCATATAACCAAGTAAATCACTTTAGTCAAACCGCCGTATACCGGCAGGTACGTACGGTGGTGTGAGAGGACAGTGAGGGAAATAATCCCTCACTTCCTACTCAATTGCATCTACACATTCTGGGAAAATCATCAACCAGCAAACAAATAAATAATTGAAATCCTTATTTTTGCCGACAACAAAATCAATTTCATTTTTGAATCTAAAATTGCCTTGCTCCTAATTTATTCCAAAAAACGCCAACCATTCCCTGCACAACACTTCCTGCTCTAATCCCTTCTTATTTCTATGAATAATTTCTATTAATTCTAACAACGTTTCTTCATCAATATCCTTTACATTGAAATTGATTTTTTGAATATCATACAACTTTTTACTGCCAAATTTTTTAATCAATTCATTGATGTTTTCAGGAACAAAAAATGCTGCTTTTTTGCCAAGATGTTTTTTAAATTCATTGAGATAAATGCCAATCCCGGCAAAATCAAAATCGCCAAAATGCAGGTATTTGTTGGGAATGGATTGCAACCATTTTATTAAATCCTTGCTTTGATTTTGCGGATAACGGCTTACGAAAAGAGGCTTGATATTTTGAAATAAATATCGCTGCTTTTCAATGTGGCGAAAGTTTTCAGGGTTTTCTATTCCCACAATAGCGATGTCTTTTTCCGGAATAAAATTTTCAAAATCATAAATAAAATCAAACGTTCCGGGTGCGGGATTAATGGTAAACGGCTTACTGTTTAATGTAGCGGATATTGGACTAAAACTGTTTGCCAAAAAACCTTTGAATGTTCTTATGGATTTTAATTTTGAATCAGCGGCTATAGAAATTAGTTCGCTTCGGGTGGCGTCTTCTTTCTTTAAAGTTTGTATATAACTTTCTAAATCCGAAATCGCAAAACGATTGATTAAATACAAATTCAATTGTTCTTTGTTTACCAATTGAAGTATGCTGTTTATTTTTCCGGGCCGGTGAATAATTCCTTCTGAGATTAAATCCGAAATAATGGGATGTTTCATTTTGCTTGAAGCCATTTTTTCACCATGGGCAAGCAACAATAATTTTTCCGCAAGTGCTATGGGTAATTTCATTGGATGCATTTCAAAGGTTGCCAACCTTTAATAAGTTTGTTTTAGTTTGAGAGCACTCATCTTCAAGGTTGGCAACCTTGAAGCCGGGAATGCACTCTTTTATTGTTCTCTGTTATTGGTTATTAACCGGTTAATCACTGTTACGTTTTTTTCATCTTTCGCCAGCTTGTAGGTGTAGCGATACGCAAGCGCATCAAAGGATTGCGGCGAACTGTTGATGAGATTAATATTCCTGTCATTGGCAAATTTTAAAATACCGCGAACATTGTTAGGATGGAGTTTTCCCACCTCATCCATCATGCAATGCAATTTGAAATCCTTGAATTTATTTTTGGTGGCGCCTTCTTTAAACACGTTCAAAAGCATGATGTTAATCATCGCTTTTACCAACACGTCCGTGCCGTCAGAACCCACGTTGGCAAGGTTTTGCACCCAGTTGGTATCGTTGTCGTTTTCAACAATCTTAAATTCCAGTTCAAATGAATCTGACAAATTGATGTCGTCATGTTTGTAATCCGCAATTTCTTTTACCAGCAACGAAAGCAAACCAATCGCTTTTTTATTTTTTGCTTCTCTTGTTTGTTCATTGGATGAAAATAGATTGGCTTCGCCCAAGTCATGAATATTTTCATCATTGAATTTCTTTATTTCGGTTAAAAGATGCACCACTTTATTGGAGCTTTGTACCAAACGCAATTGAATACTTTTGATAACGCCCGCAAAATTTCTTTTTACAAAATCCCGGTTAATGTCGTTGATTACTTTTTCTATTTCGCCTTCTTTGGAAAGTAGCCCGGTGGTTTCTTTTCCTACCAATTTGATAATATCTGCAAAAAGCTCATTCACTCTTTTTTCGAAAGTGGAAATTTTATCTTCATCAATAAATTCTTTCAATTCTTCGGCAAATTGGAAATATTCCGATTGCTCTGTCAGGTTGGTTTTGAAACTAAATATATTTTGCACCGAAAAGTTTCCGGTAAATTTATTGATAGCTTCCTGCAATTCCCTATATCGGTCAATTCCTTTGTAATAAAATTGGTTTAATTCATCAATCAAAGTGCTGCAGCGCTTTTCAGTATGAAAATCTTCATTGGGTTTTGACGATAAATCAGGCATACTTTTAAAACAATCTGTTGTTTCAAACTGCTGATATTTTTTCAAATCTTCTTCAATTTGAGAAAGCAGATTTTGTATTTCACTAATTTCCTGTTGCAGCAATTCAATATCATCAATGAGTTGATGTTTGGCGGAATTATGTTTTAAAAATTCTGTTTCCAGTTGATTTTCAAAATAAGTTTTTTCGCTTTTGAAAAAATCCGTCTTATCAAAAAGCTCTCTTTTGTCTTTATTGTATTCGGCCACTTTATCTCTGTGTGCATCAATGAAATCCAGTTCTGATTGCAGTTGTGTAATGTGTGTATCAATTTCTGCAATTCGTTTTGTATCTGCGCCTTTGGTATTTAATTCTTTTAATTGTTCTGTTTTTAATTGGGCAATCTGCTGATTGACTTCCTTCTTTTTATTTTCAATTTCCAACCGGATGGCAATAATTAATTCCTTTGTTTTATTTTGTTCCGCATCTGATTTTTTATCCCGGTCTTTTCTTTTTTGGTCAATTTGTTTTTGAATATTGTTCTCGATTTCCTTAACAGCATTTTGGGAATTGAGTTTTTCTTCATTTCCTTTTTGGATGCCGGTTTCTATATTTTCCAGGGCGGATTTTTTATCTGTTTCCGCTTTTTTAGTAAAATCTTCCAGGTTTACAGCGGCTTCATCCGATTTTAATTTACTCTGTTCTATTAAATATTGGTTGTTGCGAATGGCGTCTTTGCATTTGTTGATAGCAGGTTGGTGCCTGCGTTTCAGGTTTTCCAAATCCGCATTCATTTGCGCGGAAATGCTTGAAATGTCTTTTTGAAATTTTTCTATTGTTTTGAAAAATCCCTCTTTATCTTTTTGGTAATCAGCAACCGTTTTTACGGTTTTGTTTATCTCTTCCAAATCCAGCTTTATTCCATAAAAATTTAAATCTTTTTCAGAACTCTTTTGTGGTGATAGACCTGTTTGAAACAGAATGGTTTCTTCATCAATTACTTTTCCAATGGTATTTTCCCAGTCCGGATATTCGTTATTCAGCCAGCCGTAGAATGAATCTTTGCTGTTTTCAATCCGGGTTTCAATAGAGGCGATTTTATTATTTAAAGTATCTATTTCAAGAGAAAAATTACTTTTCTTTTGCCCGGCAATTTCTTCTATTCTTTCCCTTTCTATTTCCCACTGCTTTTTAATGGTTTCAATTTCGTCTTTGTAATTTTTGTTTTCACTTTCGGCTATTCTTATTTTTTCTTTGAAAGAGAAAGTGTCGTTTTTATACTTTTCAATTTCTGTTTCATAAAAACGGTGGTGCTTTATTTCTGCTTTTTTTATGAATAGGTTTTGTATCAAATTTTTCTTTTCTTCTACTGCGTTTTGTGCCAATATTAATTTATCAGAATGCTGCTTTCTTATTTCTTCCAATAAAATATCATACTCTTTATTAAGCGTTTCTTTAAAATGAAATAAATTTTGATTGGCATTATTTTCCTCACTTCGTTTTGCATTTTCAAAGGTGGCCAACTGATTGTTGAACTGGTTGATTTGCGCTTCATACTTTTGTTTGATATCCGCAAACTTCCCTTCCAGTATTTCTTTCTGTTTTATGAAATCTTCTTTTTCATTTTCCCAATCTTTTTTCTTAAACACCCTTTGAATAATGCTTTCGATATTCATTTTTGCGTATTCATCCGATTTTGATTTCGCGTCCTTCAGTTTGTTGCCAAGCACATTTATTTCACCATTTATTTTATCTTTTTTTGTTTGAAACTTTTTCTCAATATCTGAAACCTTTTGATTTAACTGATATTTTTTGTTTTCCTGCTTCTCAAATTTTTCTTTCAAAACAGGTTGTTGATTATTTATTTCATGCAATTGCCAAACCAATTCGCCTGCAGTTTTTTTCTTTTCATTTTCTAAATATTGGATAGACAAATAAGTAGTAGCAACGGTTTCAGCTTGTTTTCGGACAATGGTTTCGCCGTTCCTTGTTTTTTCAGTCCATTTTTTAATGTCTTTTAATTGCGTTTCAAAATTCTTGAGATGATGCGCGTAATTGGATAAATCAACTTTTATTTCCTCTTCATTCAACGATTTGATAATGGTGTCTTTTATAAATTCGCTTTCCACTTTATAATTCAGAAACACATGCTGAATGGCTCTTGGAATATTTTGATATTGCTTGCTTTCCAGAATGGAATATTTTCTAAATTCTGTTCCCACACTTTGACTGTTTCCATAAAGTATATTCCGGTAATTTTCGTACCGGTCCACTTTTTTTGTATAGCTGATTTCTTTTCCGAACGCAGTTCTTTGTTTTTCCCACGACTCAAATGCGCGACCATTTTCATCAATAAAATATTTTTTGTCATACACGGAATTAATGAATCTAAAGCAAACTCTACCCTGTGATTTAAACGCGATAATGCAATACGCGCCGGTTTCCCGGACTACTTCGTAAATGATGTATGAATCCTGAAAAGGAAAATAAAATTCCACAAAAGATTTTTTACCAGCGGGTATTCCCAACTTCTGCTGATTGGCATTATAGAAAAACAATAACGCCCTTAGCAGCGTGCTTTTTCCGACGCCTTGAGTTCCTATAAAATGCACATTCCCGTCCACATTTATTTCGGCGTATTTTACAGACGCGCTGTTGATTAAAATTATTTTATTCAGGTATCTCATTAATAGTTTCTTCGGGTATGTGAATGGTCATTACCAATTGTTCAAGATAATGAAATGAAGTCAGCACTTTGTATTGATGAATAATGCTGTTTTCCATTTCTATGAACTTGTCTTTTTCCAGCGTTTCCAGAATTTTCTCAATTAATTCCAAATGCTTTTCTTTTCCCGCGCTGTATTTTTTAAGGCTTTCTAATTTGCTTTTCAGTTCTGCATCTACTTTGGTTTTAACCAAAATGTCCGATGGAGAAAAACGATAGCCCGCACCGAAAGAATTGTCATACGTTTTCAAAAAATCCAAAATGTCAATCCACTTGAAAGCCTGTTCTATCTTACGTTCTAGGTCAACTTTATTTTCCATTCTTGAAAAATAATAATATTCATTTCCTTTTTCCAGGATGAAATTGATGTTTAAAAAATAGTCGTAAAGAAATTCAAAATTTTGCGGCTCATCTATGGTGTTGTATAATTTTCGAATCAATTCATCGGAACTGTTGGAACAAATAAATTGCCCTTTGCTGAGTATTTCAAAAATTGTGGCAGTATGTTTCGGCGCTTCCATATTTTTTTATTTTGGGTAAACCATTGCGTATTCAATTTCATTTTGTGTGTTGAAGTTTTCACTTATGTCAAATGTGTTTTCATACAAAGAAATCAACTGGCAATAGATAGTAACTTTTTCATCAAATGAAAGTTCTTTTTCAAAATGATATCCCTGAACAAAATCAAATAAATTATTTCCTGATGCTAAAAAACTGTTCCTCACTTCTTCTAAATTTACCTGTATTTCTTCTTCATTATTGGTTTGCAAATATTCATTTGAAATATTTCCGGCCAGCAGTAAACCAACTTTTATGGAAGATTTCCATTTTTGGGCAATCTTTAAAATACTGTTGTAAGCATCGGGGTCGGTTTGCAGATTTTCGTAAGAAAGCTTAAGCGGATATGTTGGGTTTGTTTCAAAAATTACTGCGTTATTTTCCGCAATCACTTCATTGATATTTGTAGCGGCTCTAATAGTAAATTGGTCACGCAAATGCTTTATCTGTCTCAGTTTTTCAATTACAGCACTCTGGTATTTTATCTGGTTCAGGTACTCAATCACCTGCTTTTGAATTTCAATCAGATTGTGCCGACATTCATTTAACTGAAGTTTCAGTTGTATGATAATCCTGTCTAATTCATCATCAAAAGCCGATTTAAAAAAGGTCTGTTCTTCTTCACCGGAAATCAATCTGTCGGTTTGCTCAATGAATGAATTGATGTCAACCCTTCTG
This sequence comes from Hanamia sp., assembly GCA_035532615.1. Lineage (GTDB taxonomy): Bacteria > Bacteroidota > Bacteroidia > Chitinophagales > Chitinophagaceae > Ginsengibacter. The sequence goes on along the minus strand of DATKQQ010000357.1, from coordinate 13,097 downwards.
GTATCAAGGTTTTCAAGCTTTGCTTTTTTAATTTTATAATTGGGTTCGTTTTTAAAAGTATTGTCCACATTTCTTTTTAAATCAATCACATTTCTAAAAGTGACATTGCCTATTTTGCGCAAAGCGCCTTTTACCATCCGCAGATAATTGTATTGCCTGGTTTTATTATTTTCCTTTAAATAATACAGGATGTTTTCTTTTACATTCCTGATATTTTCATTGATGGTAGCAATATTTATTTCTTCATTTACTTCCAAAACTTCCTCAAAAAATTGCAGGAACTGTCCGTCTATTTCCAGGAAATTTCCGTTTTGGATTATTACAGAATGGCTTATCAAATATTCTAGTCTTTCTTCTTTATAATCCGCCAATTCCAGTGCAAAATCATATTTATACGAAAGTGATTTTCGCTTTTCAAACATTTCTGTCAGCAGCTTTTGCTCACGCACAAGTGTTGATAGAAGTTCTTTTATGGAATTGAAAGTGGTCATGTAGTTGGATTACTAAGGTATGAGATTTAGTTAGTTATTTTGTACAAATATTGGTCGCAAATCTGGATAATATTTGCGACAAGATTTCCTTTCTATTTTCAGCTTCTACTTTACTTCTTTTTCCCACTCAACAAATCATTCATTAATCCTTGTTTTATTTGTTGCAGTTTGTACAAGTAATTTCTTTCAATTTGGATTTTTTAGAATTATTTAAAATAATTTTTCATAAACATGATCACTTCCGTAAAAAAGGGGAAATAACTTTTTAAATGAAAACTACGTCTGGCCTCCTGGCCAATGGCATCCAATCTGACCGGAATAATTCTTCTTCAGGATCATTTATTCCCTTCATTTTCATAAAATGACAATTATATTTGCTACATTCCTGATATAGCGAATGACAGGAAAAAAATGGCAATAATGTTTCCCATATTATATTACGACCAGCTTGACAGCAAAAGTGTTCAGAAAAGTTTTAATAAGGTTTTACATCAACTCAGTAATGGCGACTTTAAAAGCGCCGATGTACGCAAAATGACCAATGCCGGTTATTACCGCGCCAGGCTGAATATTAAAGACCGCCTGCTTTTTACATTTGTAATGTACCATCAAAAAAAATACCTGTTGCTGCTGGAGGTAATTCTCAATCACGATTATACCAGCTCAAGGTTTTTGCGGGGCGCATCGCTTCCGCCAGAAGATGCGATGAAGCCGCTATTGCATGCTGACGATGTGCCCATGGCTGAAATGAAGCAACTGAATTATATTAACGAAGACAGCCACGCCATTCATATCCTCAACAAGTTTATTTCCTTCGATGATTCGCAGCAGGCTATTTTTTCTTTGCACCCGCCCTTAATTATTGTCGGATCGGCGGGCAGCGGAAAAACGGTGTTGGTATTAGAGAAACTCAAACAGTTGAAAGGAAATGTAGCCTATATTTCACTGAGCAACTATCTTGTAGAAAATGCACGTAAAATCTATTTTGCCAACGGCTATGAAAATGAAGAAAGCGAAGTAGATTTTTTATCTTTTCAACAATATATAGAAACCTGGCAAATACCCGAAGGCAAAGAAATCACCTTTAGTGCCTTTGAACAATGGTTCGGCAGGCATTCGCAACAAATAAAAATTAATGAGCCCTACCGAGTGTTTGAAGAATTTAAGGGAGTGCTCACCGGCTCGCCGTTGAATACTGTTTTTTTAAGTAAAGAAGAATATATGTCGCTGGGCGTTAAGCAATCCATTTTTACAGATGATAAAAGAGAGGCAGTGTATGCCTTGTTTACCAAATACCTGCAATGGATGAAGGAAAATAATTATTACGACAGCAACATGCTTGCATATCAATATTTGGAACTGGTAAAGCCGCGCTACGATTATATTATGATTGACGAAGTGCAGGATATTACCGGCATACAATTGAAATGTATCATGCAATCGCTCACCAACAAAGGCCACTTTATTCTTACGGGCGACAGCAATCAAATCGTTCATCCCAATTTCTTTTCATGGTCAAAAATTAAAACTTATTTGTACCATCAGGGTACTGATAACAGGGAGGTACGCATTCTGCAGACCAACTACCGCAATTCGCCACAGGTGGTGCAATTGTCGAATACACTGCTTAAAATAAAAAACCTTCGTTTCGGTTCTATTGATAAAGAAAGCAATTATCTCATCAACACAATCAGCACACAGAAAGGTGAAGTACTGCTGATGCAGGACAATGATAAGGTGAAGGCGGAGCTAAACCGAAAAACACAAAACTCTACGCAGTTTGCAGTGGTGGTAGCCGATAATAACCTGAAAGCGGAAGCGCGGAAATATTTTAAAACGCCACTCATTTTTTCAGTGCAGGAAGCTAAGGGGCTCGAATATGAAAATGTGATTTTATTGAATTTTATTTCTGAAAACCCTGATAAGTTTAAGGAAATTATCAACGGTGTGAATGAATCTGATTTGCATGATGATACGTTGCATTACGCCAGGCCTGCCGATAAAAGTAATAAAGATGCCGAAGTGTATAAATTCTTTATTAATTCGTTTTATGTGGCCATTACGCGGTCTATAAAAAATATTTATTTGTTTGAAAAGCAGGTTAACCATCCCGCACTGGAATTGTTATCGCTGAAAGAAATGACCAAACCTCTAGAGGTAGCCGATCAAAAATCCGGAAAAGAAGAATGGCTGGAAGAGGCGCGCCGCCTGGAAGAACAGGGAAAACATGAACAAGCCGAGCAGATAAGGGCCAAATATTTAGGTTATGAATACATCAGCGATGAGCAAATAGAACAGATAAAAGCGCTGGCGCTTGACCCCCTCAAAAAGGAACAAGAAGTAAAGAAAGAGAGAAAGCAATTATTTCAATATGCGGTAACGCATCATCGCGTAAATTGGATAAGTCAATTGGCCAATCTTCAGTTTCAGCGTGCCATGCTTTATATGAAAGAACTTCGCCAGGATGGTAAAGAATATGCAAAGCATTGTCGCCTGGGCCACAAGGAAGAGTTAAGGAGAATCGTGCGAAAATATTCCGCTGATTTTGCCTTTCCCGATAATGTTACCGGCCTTATGGTGTCCCTTCGACATGGACAGGACCCGGCTGTTGATTTATTATTAGAACTGGAAGCGGATGTAAATAAACAAGATGTCAGCGGATTGATGGCCATTGATTATCTTCTTCTGGGTTATTATAAAAATTTGATTTACCGCGAATCATTTACCGCCGGGAAAAATACATTGATAAAATATTGGCATTCGGCAAAACCGTCATTTATCACTATTCAGCAAGAACGGCGCAGGCTAAATATAGGCGCGCAATCCATGGCCTTTTTTCTATTGGTTTGCATGCGTTGCATACATCAGGAGATGCCCAATAAAATTAGGGTAAAGTTTCCTAAAGATTCACGCCCGGATAAAATCGCCGGCGAATTTTCGATGGATGAGGTGATGCAATTCGTGGAAATCATGCCGGATGAAATATTGCCGCTTTATCGCCGCCAGCGCAGCTATGTAAATTCAGTTTTGGCTGGTAATGAGGTGGACAGATTGGATACTTCCAATAAAAAATTGTTTAAAAGGACAAAGCGTGGTTGCTATATTCTGAATCCTCAAATGCAGTATCAGGCTGATAATGATAACATATTGCCACAGTAAAGCAATCTGCCTATCGGCAGCTACCCTGTACACGTATCTTTTGCAAGATTTACGCCTTCAATGATATGGGATAATCTATCCAGTCCCCTTTTCAGGAGATGACTCCCGGAGGTACTAATGAATCATAACCTTTCCATCCACCGAGCCGACCTATCACCCATGTAGCCCATGCAGTAGTCGAAGGATTATGTTGGTTTTGTGTTTTAGCTTTTTTACCCTGCAACCGCTTATTAAGCGTTGTCAAAACTTCTATTTCCTGTTGTGTAAATACTTCTTCAATGGGCTGTCCTCCTTCAGGATCATTGTAGGCTATATTCATTTGCAGTATCTTCAGCAACGCCGACAACTGCATCAGTACTAATTTGCGTATCGCCCAGCCGCTTTCCAGTTGTGTGTCTTCTATCCCAAAGCCCTGGGGTTTGAGCAACCTGAATATTTGTTCAATGTACCAACGGGCGCCATACCATTCAACCATTTTAATGGCGTCCTCACAATTGTTAATTTCATGAGTGGTTAGCAGTTTCCAGTTAATAAGTTCAGTATCATCCACTCCATCAGTAACCTCCTGTGCCCACACACCATTGACGGTAATATATTCAGGATAGTCTGTTTTGTTTAAATTGGCGGGCCGCTTAATGCGGAATGTACCATAACAAATGGCTATTTGTGCTATACGCTTTTTCTTGTTCTTTCTTTTATCTTCCGACACCTATATGGTATAATATCCTGCTACAGGCAAGGCCTCCATTGCGGTGTACAAGTCTGACTCGCTGTCAAGATTACGGGTGGTTCTGCTGCGTATCAGCAAATGATGCTTGTCATCCGGCACGCTGGCAAATTGTTCGTATATGTCGCCTTCCCTGTCTTGTATGAAGGTAATACGGACAGCTTGTTCCAGTGTTTTTTTAGAGGCTTCCGTTACTTCTATCCACTTGTAAGATTCCTTTTCTTCAATAGGCAACTTTTTATATTTTCTTACAAACCTGTCGGTCTGTTGTTCAGGACGATGAAAAATTTTTATCTCTGAAAAACCCAATGGACATAGACTTTGAGCATCCAGTACTAAACCCGGATGTAGCTTAAAACAGGTAGCATTATCGGCATTGTCTGATTGGCCTAAGCCGCTATTAGGCCGAAGCCTGTTTTTGTTACTGCTAACATTTACTTCACTGGTATCCTGCACACATAATATATCTCTGCCTGACACCCAATGGGCTTACTCTACAGGTTAACTCTTCGATAAGATTTTGCTCACTTAATTTTTCATTCTCAAGCAGCCGGTAATAAGCTACCTGTCCTGCTCTATCGGCAGAGAGCCTGCTAATAACAGATCCAGGATTTTTACTAAGGCTTTGCCACAATGCCTGAGCCCGTGCATCTAAGCGTTTATCACCCGTCAATCCTTTATAATCAGCTATGAAATGGGATAGCGATATATTTTTACTCATGTTTTTTACCAAAGATGTCCTTCCTTTTTATCTCGTAAATACTTGTGTGTACAGGGTAGCTATCGGCAGACAGGCAAATAATGAGGATTTTGATTTCATTCGTGATGATTGGTGCAATTAGTGGCAATCCTTTTTTTGAGAAGCAAATAAAGTGTGCATATTTTGTGTTTTGTTTGATGCTTATTTTAAAAATTGAATCCTACTTTTGAAACATTCTGAAAGAAAAAAAATATACATGCAAACATCGCTTTTTGATAAATTTGATACAATTGCTACAGCCCCAAAACATGAACCTGCAAACGGCCTCATTATAAGCCCCCAAAAACAGAAACCACTTAATAAGCAGCAACAGGCTTTTAACAGGCTGGTAAAAAGAATTGAAAAATTAAGGCAGGAGTTGGCAAAAACTTCTGCCGATTTGGATGAAAAACTGAATTATTATGGAAAGCATATTCATCCATTGGAACAGGAGTTAATAACAATGCGAAAGGAAGCGGTAAAATTGCTTTTTTCTTTTTATACCGACAAGAAACCGCTTTCAAAATTGCAGAAAGAAACTTTAAAATATTTTTTATCACTGCAGATTAAAGAAATTCTTTCATTAGATATAAATAAACCTGATGAGGAATTGGAGAGAATTTTTAAAAGTATCAACGGGGTAAGTTTTGAAGATGAAAGTAACCGGCAGTTTGAAATGATGAAGGATGAAATGGAAGAAATGTTTGAAGGCTTAGGGTTTGATATAGATCTTGAAGGTATTAATAAAGACATGAGCCAGGAGGAAATAATGGCAAAATTGAAGAGCCTTGAGGAGGAGTTCAATAAGCAGCAGGAAAACGAGGGTTTCCAAAAACCACCCCGTAAAAAAACGGCCAAACAATTGGAAAAGGAAGAAAAGGAGCGGCAGCTTGAGGAGGCAAGAAATAAAAACATAAGCAGCATTTACCGGCAATTGGCCAAAGCGTTGCATCCCGATCTGGAACAGGATGAAGAAATGAAAATGCAAAAAGAATTATTGATGAAGCGGCTAACCATTGCCTACAAAAACAATGATCTGCATTCGATGCTGGGCCTCGAGATGGAATGGATACATAATGAAGAACAGAATACCGATAACTTGAGTAATGAAAAACTGGCTATATACAACCAGGTATTAAAAGAACAGGCGCAAGACCTGGAAGAACAAAAAAACGCATTGATGAATCACCCAAGATTCTTGCCGTTATTGCGTTATAGCGGTTTTTTCTTTGGCGCAGAAAGTGTTAATCTGCCAAAAGAAAAAAGACAACTTGAAGAAACACTAAGGTCAATAAAAACGAGTATTTCTAATTTAAAAGGAAAAGAAGCTTTAAAGGAAGTAAAAGAAATTATTCGTGAAATTGATGATTCGGCCTGAATAATAATTTTTTAAAATCTTTTATGGAAACTTTGGAGAGGAATTAGAAATGATTTTGGCTGATATGTTATTATAAAGAAAACCCCAAAGTCAGGGAGGATTTTATTCCCGGCCCCGAAGCTACTTCTTTATAAATTTCAATACAGACTTTTTATACTACGCAAGGGGCAAAATCGTGAATTATTTTTAGCTTCAATGATGCTAATTTAGATGTATCAATTGCTTGGTGTCCCAGCGGGATTTTCCGTGTTACAAACATCGATTTAAAACGAACTTCAGCGGAAACCCCGATGCCCCGATGCCCCGATGGAATTTGGAATGCCTATAAAAGTCTTGTGAAGCTTGGGTTTTGATAAGCATTTGATGAGAGAATAAATAAATCTATAAGATTTTGATTAATGCCCCAAACGCTATAAGGTTTTCATTTAATTAGTAATACTTTGTTGGCATATAATGTTTTGGTTTAGGAGCCTGCCTGCGGCAAGCAGGTTTAGATGACATACTATACTGCTCAAGGGGTAAATTAATGAATTTTCTGATGCAGGGTCGGAACACGTTAGCGGTCTAAACCATCACGTGGGCAATCGTTCAGGCCGCCGAAGAAAGCGTCCCGACCGCATAAAATCATTCACTGTTTTGTCCATTGCGAAGTATAAATAGCAAACTATTAATAAGTAGTGATGCCTGATGTTCGTAAATTAGGACATTGTATTTAATCAATTGTTTGCGTCACAGGATTTTTTATTTTTAAATTTTTTTAAAAATATTTGCCATTCATTCCGCAAAAACCATCCAAAGAAAAAAATACAAATCGGCATTATAAGTTAGTTTACTGCATTTTGATATTTAGTCTTTCAGAGAATGTTCTCACCAAATCCTAATTGTAATGAGGCATGCAGACTGGAGTATAGCAAGGTTGTACGATAGAAACTATTGTGTTTTACTGACTTGTCAGATGTACCCTGATCCCGCGATATTTCTCAGCCACGCATTTGCAAGATGGCCGCTTATTTCCTTTTTTGAAAATAAATTTTCGTTTTTTATTTCATTAAATCAATAATCCCGATGACTACTGAAAAATATTTAAGTTTGCCTCTTTATTTTACAAAAAATTATGTTTTATGAAAATAGCAACTTACAATGTAAATGGCATCAATGCCCGCTTGCCGGTGTTGCTTCGCTGGCTCGAAGAAGCAAAGCCCGATGTAGTGTGCCTGCAGGAATTAAAAGCCCCGATGGAAAAGATTCCGGAACAGCCTATAAAAGACGCGGGTTATCATGCTATCTGGCATGGTCAAAAAAGTTGGAATGGGGTGGCTATACTTTCGCGCAATGCTCCGCCTGAAGAGATAAGGCGTGCGCTTCCAGGGGACTCAGAAGATATTAATAGCAGGTATATTGAAGCTAAAGTAAATGGTATCATTATTGGCTGCCTATACCTGCCCAATGGCAATCCTGCGCCAGGCCCAAAGTTCGATTATAAACTGCAATGGTTTGAAAGGTTCATTCAACACGCCTCCGGATTGCTTGCATCGGATAGTCCTGTTATCCTTACCGGTGATTTTAATGCAATACCAACTGAGATTGATGTTTATAAGCCTGAGCGCTGGGTAGATGATGCCTTATTTCGCCCGGAAACGCGCGCTGCCTTTAGAGTACTTACCGAACAGGGATGGACAGACGCAATTCGTAAGCTGTATCCCAATGAAGTAATTTATACCTATTTTGATTTTTTTCGCAACGCTTTTGGGCGCAATGCAGGTTTGCGCATTGATCATTTTTTGCTAAGCCCACATTTTGATAAACGACTTCTTTCTGCAAGTGTAAACCTCGATGTGCGTGGTTGGGAAAAAACAAGTGATCATGCACCTGTGTGGATAGAAGTTGCAGAGGGACAAGAATAAAGAATACAAATGTTTTATCCTTGTTGCATTCAACTTTTATAAACATTTGATCAAAAAATTAAGTGTTATCTTCTTATTTCTTCTTTCCTCCAAACTTTTCTATTAAAAGCCTTTCTAATCTGTCTCCCAGGGATTCTGCTGTTTCGCCTGGGTTTGGCGGCAGGTCTTTTAAAGCTTCACAAAATGTATCCATGACTGCACTATATTTTTCAAACTCTTCCCGTAAAATTTTTTCATCACCCGTTTCCCAATAATAACCTTCATCAGTCAATGTAAAATTTGTAAGGTATTTCTTGGAAAGATGTTTTAATAATTTGATAATGGCAATATGTGCATCAATGCCGGCATATTGGGTTTTCGTGCTTGTTGTAAAAATTAAATTCTTGGATATTTGAATATCGTCATAAATATCTTTTGCAAGGATATTTATTGGCGAAAGTGTTCGCCTTTTTTATTAAAAGTAAGAAACACTGGCTCGCTCCTTTCAGGAGCAAAACAAACTCCTTTTATTTCATCATCATCAAAAGTATGAGATTCCCAGTTAAGTGATTTGCAAATGTCCGTCACTTCCTCAATTAAAGGATCAAGCATTTCTTTTTTTAGAAAATAACCGGAATAATGAATAGATAAGCTCATAAAAAAAATTAAATTGAGTCAATGATTTTTTTAGAAAGACAAAATGTAAAAACTGTTTTTCAAAAGCACAGAAACTAATCCCGTATTTTTTTTAAAAAGTTAATAATATCAAAAACAACATAACTAAAATATATTTCTTTTTAGTTTCGCGCAAATAGGCTATAAAATTATTTATGGCATGGTTTTTTATATTGTTTATTCATTTACAAACAGCAATTTATTTGCCGTACACAAAAACAAAAAATAAGAATTATGAAAAAGAATATCACTTTTACATTACCTGCAGAAGCGCTTGAAGGAGCTACTGAGGCAGTATTACTCGGCGATTTTAATAATTGGAAACCTGCAAAAGAATTTGAGTTGAAAAAGCAAAAGGATGGTTTTTTTAAAACAGTAGTTCCCCTTGAAGTAGGAGAAACATATCAATATCGTTTTTTGCTGAATGACGGTAGATGGGTGAATGATTATGATGCGCAAAATTATGTTCCTGTTTCTGGTTTGTCGATAGACAATTGCGAGATCACCGTTCCTGAAACATTGGATGTTGAATCAAAACAAAAAAGCACTGATACAAGTTCTAAAGTAGCTAAAGGAAAAGGAGAGAAAACTAATAAAACTTCCGGAAAAAAGTTAGTTGCAACACCTAAATCTTTACTTGAAAAAGAGACTAAACCAAAAGCTAAGAAGGCAAAATCTTCTTCTGAAAAAGCGAAAGTTAAAAAAGTTGCCAAACGGATAAAGAAAGAGACTTTTCCTGAAGAAAAATAAAAATTGCTTATTATACTTCAAATGGAGTATGCTACGGAGTTTTTTATCGGAGGCACAGAAAGTTTCTGCGATTTAAACTGTCAGATCTGCTAATCGTTCAGGCTGCTTAGAAAGAGAGCCCCGATGAAAAAATCATTAACTGATTGATTTCTTAAGAAGTATAATTTAAAATGATAGAAAGCGATACATTATTTAAAGCCGGCTTTTGTTTGATTATATAAACTGGCCTATTCTGAATTTTTATTATTAGGGTATCAGCTATTACTATCATGTAAATTAAACAATTGAGAACCTGAATTTAATCGAAGATCAATTTCCCTGATAATCGTAAATTTGCAGACTGTGAAAAGATGGGAACCATTTTGCAGGTGAAAATTTAAAGATCATGAAATTTCTCAATTTTATTATTAAGTATCGCCTTTTGTTAGGTGCTTTTTTTTTAGTACTTGGTATTGTTGTAAATATTGAAGCTGGTTTTTGGCCTTCATTTATTTTATACCTGATTGCATTGATTCTGGTAGTAGGTCATTTTATTTTCGGACCGATGAGATTGATACAGGGTTATATGGAAAATGGAGATATGGAAGGTGCTCAAAAAGTAATTGATTCAATCTGGTTCCCCCGATTGTTAATAAAACCGGTACGCTCCGTTTATTTCACTTTAAAAGGAAACCTGGCAATGGCCAACCAGGATTATGAAAGCGCGGAGGCTCACATGAAAAAAAGCCTGAGCCTTGGCATGCCGATGAAGGAAGCAGAAGGTGCTAATAAATTACAGCTCGGTATGCTGGCTATGCAAAAAGGGAATATCAAAGAATCAGAAAATTATATTCGACAGGCTATTCGTGCTGGTTTACCAGATAAGGAAAACGAAGCGGCAGCTTACCTGCAACTATCATCCATCATGATTAATAAAAGAGAATTTCGCGCCGCAAAAGAATATTTTAGAAAAGTAAAATCGCTGAAGCCCACTACTCCACAAATCATAGACCAGGTAAAACAAATGGAAAAATACATTACGAGGATGCCTGGCTAAGACACTCAAACCTGGTAGCTAATATCTTTTAGTTAATACCTCTTACGCCATTAATAAAAATATTACCGGTTTCTTATTTAAATCAATCTTCTCTTTTTTCCAATCTGTTATGCTTTTTATTTTTATAAATTCATTGGCAGAAGTAAGTTCGGCAGCGATGCAAAGTTGCGTGGAAGAATTACAATTGAGTAAAATGGTTTCGAAAAGTTTATTATTGCGATAAGGAGTTTCAATAAATATTTGTGTGCATTTTCTCTTTGAAGATTCTTCTTCTATTTGTTTTATTTTTTTAATCCTGTCTGTATGATCTATTGGAAGATAGCCCAAAAAACTAAAATGCTGACCGTTAAATCCGCTGGCCATGAGAGCGAGTAAAATAGAACTCGGCCCTACCAAAGGTTTTATTTCAATATTTAATTTTTGTGCTTCATATACCAGTATTTGACCAGGATCTGCTATACCCGGACAGCCCGCCTCGCTGATGATAGCAATATTTTTCCCTTCTTTTATTTTTTGTTTAAAAACGTTTATGCATTCCAGTTCTGCTTTATGAATGGTGTGCCATTCAAAATCATCAATTACTATTTCTTTATCCATAGCTTTTAAAAAACGACGTGCGGTTCTCTCATTTTCTGCAAAAATTACCTGGCAATTTTTTACAGCCGCTATTACATATCCGGGTATTGTTTCTATCGCATTTTCAGATAAAAAAGAAGGGATCAAATAAATCATTGAAATTGTTTTTTGAAAGAAAAGCCGAACTTAAGCATTTAAAAAGAATTAAAATAAAACCATTTTACTTTGTAAAAATTAAAAAATAATGAAGAAAGTTCCTCTTTCTTTTTACGATAGAAAAGATGTAGTAAAAATTGCCGGGGAATTATTAGGGAAAATAATTGTAACCAATTTTGATGGCAATACGACTTCAGGAAGAATTGTAGAAACAGAAGCCTATACCGGACTCACTGATAGAGCCTCCCATTCCTTCGGCGGCAGACGTACCGCGCGCAATGAACACATGTATTCTTCGCCAGGCACGGCTTACGTGTATATATGCTATGGCATGCACCAGATGTTTAATATTACAACCAATAAGAAAGAAATTCCCGATGCTGTTTTAATAAGAGCGGTAGAGCCAGTAGATGGAATTACAATAATGGCAAAAAGAACGGGTAAAAAAATTACTGATAATACGCTTTCCCGCGGGCCAGGTAATGTAGGAAAGGCATTAGGAATTTATAAACATCACTCCGGACTATTTCTTCTTGATAAAGAAATTTATTTACTGGACGATAATCATAAATACCAGGAAGAAGAAATTGGAGTCAGCAAAAGAATTGGGGTAGAAAGCGCGGGCGCAGATGCATTGTTGCCTTATCGCTTTTATGTCAAAAGGAATAAATATGTTAGCGGAAAAAATAATTGAAGAAGGAAGAATTTAATAAATCGCATCTTTAAAGTAAGTGATCATGGTTGAATTGTGTCCTTTTGAATTTACCGCGCTTAAAGCAATATGTATTGTTTCTGCAAAAGCAATATTTGAAAAGTGAAATATACCATCTTTACCAGTCACGCTTGCCAAGATGGTATGCCCTTCGTATGGTATCAGGTTAACAGTTGCATTTGCCAATGGTTTTCCAGACAAATTGGTAACCTTACCGCTAATATCCAATGCTTTTTCCGGCTGATAAACTAAAGGCGTATAATTAGTATCCATCACCTGTTTCCATTCAAAAAGGCGGTAACCCTGCGTAAGCATTAAAGCATCGAGGTTGTCGCCGGCAATTTCACTGGTGTCATTAAAATAATAATTGGGTTGTTCTACATAGCCTTTCAACTCAGAAGTAAGCAGAAGATTGGTTAGAATTGTATGTTCATTATTCACGTCTTCAGGCACTTTGCTTTCTTCTGTTACAGAGACTGAAAAATGCCCTGCAACCATAGAATCTGTTGGGTCTTTTGCATTCAGCAGCAAATTCACTTTTTCCCTCTTTTTGTATTCTGCTTTGGCCATATCAAGTTGTAAGCTAATCAGATCATGGTTTTGTACAAAGAATAAACGTTCGCATAACGGTTCGCCATTCTTTGAAAATAAAGTTATTTTATTAACTCCTGTTCTAAGAAGCCTTTTTTGCATATCAAGAGTAATTGTCTGGGCTTCCAGTTTAAAGGGATAAGTAATGGTTTTCCCTTCGGAATAAATAAGCAGGAGAAAATTTTTATGCCTGTTAGAAGGAATAAAGGCATCATTTGCCTGTA
>DATKQQ010000356.1:0-2697 GCA_035532615.1 Hanamia sp. | reverse complement strand
TATGACAAGCGTTCCGACAGAACGACTATGACAGATTTGTATCAAAAATATAAAAATTAACTTGACGCCTATGCGATAGCTATCGGGACACATTGGCTAATCAGCTATTATTTACTCACTTCTCAAACTCTCTACCGGGTTGGCTAACGAAGCTTTTACAGAATGATATCCAACCGTACACAATGCAATTAAGGAGGTAACTACAGCAGTTGCCACAAAAATGTACCAATGAACCGGAATGCGAAAAGCAAAATCCTGTAACCAATTATTAGCAGCCCACCAGGCGATCGGAGCGGCAATAAGAATGGCTATCCCCACCAGTTCTAAGAAGTTTTTTGAAATCAATAATGTAATGCTGCTCACATTTGCCCCCAATACCCTTCGTATTCCAATTTCTTTAGTGCGTTGCAACGTGGTGAACGCCGCCAGCCCGAATAATCCCAGGCACGCTAAAATAATAGAAAGCCCCGCCGCTATTGAAATTAATGAAGACATCCTTTGTTCTGATATATACAATTTATTATAATCATCATCCAAAAAATGATAGCTGAAAGGGCGGTCAGGAATTCGTTCGTTCCAAACCACTTCCAGGTTATTTAGTGTGGCTTTCATATTATTTCCATTAATACGAATCAAATAATCGCGTAAAAAATCATGCGAGAGGAAAATTAACATCGGGCCGATAGGATCGTGAAGGCTGTTGAAATTAAAATCTTTCACTACGCCAACAACCAAGCCCGGCATATGGCCTTTCTTAATTGTTTTTCCTAAGGCTTGTTGTGGTGTCCATCCTATTTTTTTCGCTAATGTTTCATTTATGATAAAAGGCTTTTGGTAATTAGCATAGTTGTCAGAAGTATCCATCATTCCAAAATCAGATTGTTGGAAATCCCGGCCAGCAATCATTTTCATTTTCATTGTTTTGGTAAAATCAAGATCAACAGGCATGGCATTTAATGAAATTTCATGTTTCCCTTTTTTATCAATTGCTGTGATTCCATCACCCCATTGCACATAATCCGGAGTGTCATAAGAAGCTGTAACGCTTTGTATTCCTGGAATTTGTCTGAAAGCATCTTTTAAATTCTGAAAATTATTCAACATGTTTCCGCCAATAGGAAGCACTACCACATGATCTTTGTTATAACCCAGGTCTTTTGTTTGCATGAAATGCATTTGCTGTAAAATGACAATGGTATAAATAATCAGGAAAACTGAAATTCCGAATTGGGCTACAATTAAAACTTTGCGCAAAAAATTATTTCCACCTGTAAATGTGAATCCTTTTTTAAGCACCCCCATAACCTGGGTACCAGATAAAACGAGGGCAGGGTACAGGCCGGCAAAAAAACTAACGAGTAAGGTAAAAACCAATAAAGACAAGATGGGCAAAGGTTTTATCAATATGGAAGCAGAAAATTGTTGCCCGGTAACTGCATTAAAATAAGGAACCAGGAATATGCTGAGGATAAATGCAAGGACAGCGGCCATACCGGTTACCGCCAGCGATTCGCTCATAAACTGGATAAACACTTGCTTTTTTGAAGCGCCCATTACTTTGCGTATTCCAATTTCACCGGTACGCCCTGCCGATTGGGCGGTAGCAAGGTTGGTGTAATTGGCGCAGGCGATAATTAAGATCAACAAAGCAATTAGCGAAAGCATATAAATATTAGTGATGCTGCCATTGGGCTCGAAACCTGGTAATGAAGAATATAAATGTACTCTGGTTAAAGGTTCCAAATGATATGTGAGGTAATCTTTTCCTTCCAAACCGGCTTCTTTTCTCACTTCGGCCGTTTCCATATAATTGCTGATCTGCTTTTGTAGCGGTACAATATCTTTTTTATTTTGCAATAACAAATAAGTTATCCAATTAGCTGTCCACCATTGTTCATCTTTTACCCCATTGCCGATATTTGAAAATTGAGTAACGAAATCAAATTTAATTTGAGAATTCCGTGGTGCATCTTCACACACAGCCGAAACTCTGAACTCCTTTCCTCCGCTGGAGAGGATTTTGCCAAGTGGATTTTCATTATCAAAATATTTCTTTGCCATAGATTGAGTCAACACAATTTTATCGGGCGCATCTAAAGCGGTAGCTGGATTTCCTTCAATTATTTTAAAAGAAAAGATTTTAAAAAATGGAGTATCAGCATATAATACACGGGGTTCATCAAAAATTTTACTTCCGCTTTTTATTACACTATGTCCGATAAAAGTGCGTACATAATTTTCTATTACAGGGAAAGTTCTTGTAAACTGAGGGCCGGGTTTGGTGCCTGTGGTGGCTGTTTTACTTATAGTTCCGGCATTGCTGTATTCCATTGTAACACGCACAATGCGATTGGCATTTACATTAAACTTATCATAGCTTAATTCGTTCATAATATAAACGCCGATCAAAAGACACGATGCCAAACCGATAGCTAAACCAAAAACATTAATGGAGGAATATAATTTGTTTCTCTTCAGATTTCTAAAGGCAGTTTTTAAATAATTTGTAAACATTGTCTGAACTATGATTTTTAGAAATAAATAATTTTGTGATTAGTAACTAAAGTTTCGGAGTTACAAAATCGATAATTTCGGCTCAGGGTGATCATTGCTGGAGTGGAAAATCCGAGAACAATCACACAATAAATTTGTCAACTCCGGGTTTGTAATTACTTGTTTGAAAAATATTTCCCAATC
>DATKQQ010000355.1:0-38093 GCA_035532615.1 Hanamia sp. | reverse complement strand
TAAATACTCATAACAGGATGAATCATCTTTGAATTGAAGGTTAAACTTATTTGAATTCACACCAGTAAATTTTACCCTTGTTTCCATTCGGCAAATATATAGCCTTTATTCATATTGTGCGACCTAAGCGATTATACCTATTAAACAAATAAAGTACTGCCACTAAACACCGGCATTGCTACAGTCCCGCTTTCATTCCGTGGTCGGTGTCACCGACCGCTGAGAGACATTTCGTGATGCTTAGCATAACATCCATGCGATTCAAAATCCAACAGAAAAAAATAAGAAATCTGATTATTTCCTGATTTACTGAATCTACAAAGCCACGCGCTTTTCTCTACGCCTGCTCATTCCGCTTCGCCGCTCGTTCTAATCGCACCGCTTTGGAAGAATCATTCTCTGAAATTCAGCCACAACGCAGCCAATGAAGCTCTTCCTTTACATATTCCTTCTATTTTAATAAGCTTCCAGCCGGGAATTTGATCCGATAAATAATAGGATTTTCCATTCAACACTAAATCGTGCCGTTCCTTTCTACAAAGCATAAGAATTAATATTTTTGACGGCCTCGTTGAAGTTGGTTATGGCCGGATAAAATCAAGTCCGGACACATTTTTTTGCGAAAGCCATTTTATGGGTGTCCGCTTACCGGATTGATAATTCCCGCCTGATGCATTGCTGTTCTGCAAATTCTTAATCACTACGTCCTTTCCTTCACTCAAATCAATCACCGATGCATCAACCGCTATATTAGGGCCGGCAGAGCCGGTAAATCCGTCAATAACTAATTGTTGAAAATGGTCGCAAGAGATCGCATGAGTAAAATAATCAGGTAGTGATGAATCCCATTGCACTTTAAAACCCTTTATGGTTAACCCATGTACGTACCTTGCATATAAAGCAGGAATATCATGTTTAAATATGGATAATTTGCGATCGTTTGTTGGCCTTAAGTCAAAATTACCTGCGTTGTCATTTGTACGGGGGCCTTTTAAAATCATGATCTGCACATTATCAAAACTAATATCTTCAAGTACACTCTCTTTAGATCCATAAAGGATGATCCCTTCTTCCCCCCGGGCTAAGATATTTGTAAACCTTATGTTGTTGATCGTTCCCACTTTATGACTTCCAATTCCCGGCAGTGCCGAAATATGAATCGGTTCACCATGTCCCCACCATTGCCCGGGATAAAGCCTTGTATCTATGATCATATTGGAAAACACCATATTTTCCATATTTCCTTTTCGGCGTTGAAAAATCCCTATTCCCCTGTTAGAGCCGTATATCCGTATATTATCAAACAGCAGGTTCCCGGAATTATTATCGTTAAAAGCATTGTACCCTATTCGAATACCGCACGATCTCGAATGGAGATTGCAATTGGTGACAGCAAGGTTGCTGGTGCTTATCACTGCTATAGCATCATCACCAGCACGGACATCGCAATTGGCAATGATAACATTCCTGGAATCGTACATATCTATGCCGTCGCTATTGGGTACGCTCATGTTATTATCAATGGATATGCCCAGCACTTTGGCATCATCACAGGCATTGAGATCCATGGTCCAGTCATTGGCATTCCGGATATTGATATCACGGAGGAGCACCTTTTTGCAGTTGTGAAAAATAATTTGAGTACCCGGCCTGTTTCCATATTCTCCTTTCCACATAACCGGCGCTTCATCCTTGTCTTTATCTGTATTCATATAGCGGCTGCCCTGTCGTGCATATTTGCTATCTTCCGGGCTGCTAACCTGTACACTATCCATGTACATGAAAGATGAGGCCCTTCCATCAATAGTTCCTGTTCCGGTAATAGACACATTCACGGCGTTCACGGCGAACACGATGCCAAGTTTCTTACCGCCCGCACCGGATCCACTGAAACCATAATCTGTTTGTAAAAGATAATCATTGTTATTTTCAGAGGCAAGGATAACTGATCCCGGGGCAAGAAACAAGTTGATATTGCTGAATAATTGAAATGTACCTGTTACAAAAGTCCCGGCAGGAACCATTACAGTTCCTCCTCCGGCCTTTACACAGGCGGCTATGGCATTATTAATGCCCCTGGTATCCAAAGTATGGCCGTCGCCGGTAGCTCCATAATTCTTTATATTAAAAATACCATCTACCTGGGCATAAGATTGAAAAGAAGTTAGTGCACAGATACATAAAAGGGCAATATGTTTTCTTCTGCAATGCATATATTTTCAGTTTAAGAGGAAAGCTTACAAATAAGCTTCCGAGGTTTAATTACTCAATTTAGCAAAATCTTTTTATAAAGCTTTCCAGAATAACACAACATTTTGAGCATTAATTCGAATTTCAGTTAAAGCCAAATTGTTTTTTTTTAGTTGTCCACGTGCCATATTTTCGTGTATAAGGATTTAATCATTTAATCTTGGATTGTAACCTGTTGAATAATATTTTCTATTCCCTTGAAAGGTGATTCGTAATTTTGTGACATTATCTTTAATTCTTTGTTTATCAAGGAAGAGTCACTTTAATATTTCTTTGTTTGATTATAAAAATATTTTTGCATTTGATACATGTTTTTCAAAAACGTTAATGAATATTCAGAAACAAAGAAACCAATAATTCTATATAATCCAATATTGGTAAGTATTTTATAGAATAACTGAAAGTAATCAAAAGGAACTGGAAGCATATTTTTGGACACTCATGATCTAGAAGATTACAACGATGACTTCGGGACAGGTCATCAAATTAATGACAGGAACATAGGTAGTACAAAATATTACTCCTATACTTTAGCGATGTATTGCAAAAAGTCGAATTGCTAAAAAAAAATTAAATAGAACTCCACCAATTATTAAGTCTTAATATGGTTGCTGAAGAGGAGTAAAATAGATAAAAAACTAGTGATTTGTTAAACGAAATTAGGGGTTAATTCAGGTCTATTGTATTTAAAAAGGCGATTCCATTATTTATAATTTTTTCTTTTTTATAATTTTTTTATATTACATTTCCTAAAAGAAAAACAGGGATTTAAATAATGAGGCTGTTTAAAGTTTGGTTTTGAAACACCCTTTTTTTGTTTTAGGGTTTTTAGTGGTGCAAAAGAATAATACAACCTGAAATCCCCATAACCTTATGATAAAAGCAGAAACCTAAAAAAATTAAAAAGCAAAGCAACCTTTACCTGTACTTCTTCGATATAAGGATAGAAAATAATGGATTTGTTATCTGCAAAAGAATTAAGCCAACTCATCAGAGGCTGTACTCTGAATGAAAGGAAGAGTCAAAAAAAAATTTATAACTCTTTCTATAGTTATGGCATGGCTATTTGTGACCGCTATGTAAAACGCAGAGAAGATTCCATTGAAATTTTTAATGACGGCTTTCTCAAAATATTTAAAGAAATACATCGTTACAAACCTTCTTACGCCGATGAAATAAATTCCTTTAAAGGCTGGATCAGAAAGATTCTTATCTACACAGCGATAGATCATTGCCGAAAATATAATAAGCATTATTTTACCGCAGAAATGGAAACGTCACTGATTTACCTGCCTGCAGATAATGAGACCGCTTTTGATGCAATATCCTATGATGAGATCATCAGGGCTATTCAGAATCTTTCCCCTGCTTACAGAACCGTTTTAAATTTGTTTGCCATTGACGGATTCAGTCATGAAGAAATTGCAGAGCAATTGGGTATTGCTACGGGGACATCAAAATCCAACCTTTTTAAAGCCAGACAACAGTTACAAAGAATATTGAAAGAAGATAATAAAATTTTAATTGCAAAAAATGCCTGATGAAGAAAACGATAAGATAATGAAAGATGCTGCAGACCATTACCACCCTGCTTACGACGACAATGCATGGGAAAAGATGGAGCAGCTTCTCGACCAGCATCTTCCTCAAAAGAAAAAGAGGAGAAAAATTATTTTCTTCCTCCTTCCTATGCTTTTGGCAGGCGGACTGATATTTTATATTGTTGCAGAAAATGGGGGAAAAGGCGCTCCACCTGCGCAGGAAGTTACTTCAATAAAAGGCAAAGCTGAGAAATCAATTTCAGTTCCCCTTCCTTCTAATACATCATCCGAAGAGCCTAAAATCAATCAGCTATCCTCAGGGAGAAAGGAAAATCTTTCGCAAATACCCCATATAAATTCACAAAAAAATACTACCGGTGTTACCGGCATAAATTCAACTTATCCAATCGAAAAAAACAAGAAGGAAAATAATTTAAATAATAACAACGTAACGCCACAAGATGAAACAATAATGAATCAAGGAGATGCTGCTCATGATTACGATAAAAATAATTCTGCTGTTGAATTACCATCAACTTCATCATCTGTTTCGTCCTCAAATCTAAAAGACATTTCGAACCAAAAAGAAAATAAGCAGGATACCCTATTAAATATACCGGTAGTAAAAGAGCCTGAAAATATTGTAAAAACTGAAAAAGGTCAAAAAACACCAACTAAGAAGGAAACAAAAAGGTCAAAAAATAATTTTACTAAAAATTTAGGTATCAGTGTTTCTGCCGGGCCAGATATCAGTGGTGTTCAACTGGACAATCCCGGAAGAATAGCTATCAACCTTGGTTTAGGGGTTAGCTATGCTGTCTCCCCGTTATTCACCCTGCGAACAGGTTTTTATGCAACCAAAAAAATCTATTCGGTAGGGCCGGATAATTATCAAGCCACTGCAGGCACAGGGAATTATTATTATCTCGAAAACATTGATGCCAACTGTTTCATATACTCCATTCCTGTCAATATCAATTATAATTTTAAGAAAGTAAAAAATCACAATTGGTTTCTCTCAACGGGACTTTCATCCTACCTTATGAAAAGAGAATCTTACGAATACTATTATAAGTATCCTTCGGGGCAGACAGACACAAAAGATTGGACCATACATAATCAGAATCAAAATTTTCTTTCTATCTTAAATCTTTCAGGCGGTTACCAATATTTTTTCAATAACCGGATTTCTGTAATGGCAGAGCCTTATATAAATCTTCCCTTAAGCGGCGTGGGCGCGGGAAAAGTGAAATTAAAAAGCGGTGGCATTCTATTCACACTTACTGTAAAACCTTTTTTGAAGAAAGAAAAATAATTCTATCTGCCGATATTATAACCAGGCGTTCTTTTTTTTAATCTTCACACTTGTTTTCAATACAATGGATTATTTATAAAACATAAATGAGAAGAAAATTTCTTCATGATATCTCAGTCAATTCATTACAGGTAATCATCAGCCAGATATGTGGTCTTGCTATTTTTTATGTGCTTTCTGTCTGTTTTTCTAAAAATGATTTTGGCGAAATTAATTGGTCACTGGCAGTTTTGCTTACCACTTTTAGTATTCTTTCATTGGGCATGGACCAGGTAATTATAAAAAAAATTGCTGCAAAGGAAGATCCCCAGTTGATGCTTTCTATTTATTTTTTTCATGTATTATTTGCCGGCAGTTTATTCTATGTTTTTTTGCTGATTACTTATTTTATTTTCCCTGGGCTTTTATATCATCACTATTTATTATTATTTCTTGGAATTGGCAAACTGATGATTTTTTTTTCTTCGCCATTTAAACAATTAGCCAATGGATTGGAAAAATTCAGGTCATTACTTTACATGTCTATCTGCTCAAATGTAATAAGAGGTGCAGTATTGATATTGTTTTCTTTTTTCTCCGCCCTGAATCTTACTTCGGTTATTATTATTTTTATTATCGGCGATTTTGCAGAATTATTTCTCTCGTTCTATATCACAAAAAAAACATTGAAAATTTCCTTCTCCAGTAAATGGACAAAAAAACTTTATTTCAATTTACTCAAAGAATCCTTGCCACAGGCAGGCGTTGTTATTTTTACTTCTGCTATTGCACGTTTCGATTGGATATTGCTTGGTATCCTTGCCTCTAACATTGCTCTTGCAGAATATAGTTTCGCTTTCAAAGTTTTTGAAGTAGCGGCATTGCCTTTACTTGTAATAGCGCCTGTTTTAATTCCCCGTTTTACACGGATATTTCATGCTGCTACAGAAATGAACATTTCAAGAAAAGTTAATGATCTTTTTATTTTATTAAGGCTTGAAATAATGATAGCTTGTTTAGTTTCTCTAATCATGAATATTTTATGGACACCTGTTATTGATTTTATTACACATGGAAAATATGGTATAGTAAACCGATATACTATTCTCATTTTATCTGCGTGTATGCCTTTTATTTATGCTAACAATTTTCTTTGGACAATCAATTTTGCAAAGGGCCGTCTTAAAATGATTTTCCATATTTTCTTTATTACTTTCCTTGTCAATATTATCAGCGATATTATTCTAATTCCATTCTTTGGCGGCGAAGGAGCTGCTGTTGCTTATTTATTAGCAATTACTTTACAATTCATTTTATTCTGGTCAAGAACTGAACTTCCGGATCTTGAAAAAAATAAATTTATTCTTCTATGCCCAATTGCTGCAATTGCAAGCGGAAGCTTATCTATCCTTGTTTTTACCAATACATGTCTAATTTTAATTACGTCCCTTTGCTTATTCTTTCTGCTATTATTTTTTACAAAACTGCTTCGCCGGAGTGATTGGCCAATCTTCAAAAGAATTACAGGCATTTAGATCAATGACACTTAGTTAACACAAACCAAGAAGGTTTTTTTAAGATTCCCCTCCAGGATAAACACTGAAATAAATCTTCTTGGTTTAGCAATTATTAGCAACCCAAACTTCAAAATCTACGTTTAGAAATTCAGGTTATAATACCTAAATAAAATTTTCAGTTTAAACTCGCCAGGTTGTTAGATAAAACATATTCTGCCAATATTCAGAAAGCATTTAAAACAATTGACTGGAAGCTTTTACTCTTCCTTGTTTTATTTTTAAATGTAAAGCTGGTTGTAAAACTTGCAGCTATTGTATTGATATATTTACTGCAATTCAATTTCCGGTTTGGTTTCCGTAAGCGCGATTCACGTCTTCCGCTTTTTTATTTGATAGCGATTGGAATTGGAGTATTCAATTGGATTATTTTAGCCGGATTTACTAACGTTAATTATACGCTCGCTTTTATTACAGGGATCTGTTTTTGGCTGCTCAGCATATTAGCTATGCACCAGTTAAAATTATCAGTTGAAAAAAATGAGCCTGCTATTATTCATCAAACTATTCTTGTATTTTTTCTTATAAATGCAATAGTTTCTCTATCTGTTTATTTAATAATTGTTTTAAAGACAGGAGCCATAAATCCTTATCTCTATCAGGGAGAATACCAGAAATATTTTATAGGAACCGGCGATTACATAAAAGGAATTTCTTTTGACACATCTACTACCAATGCGGTATTGAATGCATTCGGAATCATCTATTTTCTTAGCCGCAAGAATGGGGTAATGGTTATACTCTGCATGATTATTTTATTACTTACCGGCAGCAACCTTACTAATCTTCTTTTGGGCGCTGTATTGTTATTGATGTTTTTTTTTCAAAGCGACAGAGATCAGAAAAGCCTTGTAACTATTTGCTTTATGCTGCTCGTAATATTTCTGGCAAAAGTTTCTCCCCAGAATAATAAATATGTAGCCAACAACCTGGGGAAAATTTTTACTACCCAAAATGAAAAACCGGTATCCTACACATCGCTTTTGCCAATAGAGCAAAGGCCGGACAGTTCATTAACCGTAGAAGAACGAAAAGAAAAACTGGCTATATTATATGTGGATAGTCTCTATCGTTTAAGAATTGAAAAACAAAAAAAAATAATTCCGCATACAGCAATGTTGCTTTCCATTCCGGTGCCCGACATTAATACACCGCCTTATCAACACCAATCAGTTGAAACACCTGTAGAAAAAAAAATGCGGCAATTTATAAACAGACATTCTTCCGAATTACCAATTTCATCTGATACAGATTATAATTCAAAACTGCCCGGAAAAATAATTGCCTGGAAGCAAACACTTAATTATTTCAAACAAAAGCCTTTGAAAATAATCACCGGAACAGGAATTGGAAACTTTTCTTCCAAACTCGCTTTTAAAACTACCGGGCTGAATATTGCAGGAGGTTACCCGCAAAAGTTTACTTACAAGAATGATGCTTTTGTTACTAATCACCTGGATCTATACTTACATTATTTTACTAAAAAAGATGATGTTCATTCAATAATTAATTATCCCGGTGCTGTTTACGACCAGCTTATAAGTGAATACGGCTTATTGGGTATTTCTGCATTTTTTATTTTTTATTTAGGATTTTTTGCAAAGAGCTATAAAAAACTCACTTATGGAATTCCATTGGTTTTTTTATTATTAGGGATATTCTTTGCTGATTACTGGTTTGAACAATTATCAGTTGTAGTTTTTTTTGAATTGCTGTTGTTCTTAAATATAAAAGAGGAGGCGAAAAAATAATGAAAGAACACAACCACAGAGTAACCGTTTTAATGCCTGCTTACAATGCAGGAAAATATATTGCAGAAGCGATTGAATCCATACTGCACCAAAGTTTTACTGATTTTAAATTACTCATTGTAAATGATGGTTCTACAGATAATACCGAACAAATTATTCATTCGTTTACAGATGATAGAATTCTTTTAATAAATCAAGCTCACAAGGGAATTGCTTCTGCATTAAACAAAGGATTATCAAAAGCGGAATCCATTTACATTGCCCGCTTTGATGCGGATGATATTTGTTTTTCTGCAAGATTACTGCAACAGGTTTCTTTTTTGGATAGCCATCCGGATCATATAATAGTTGGTTGCGATGCCGAATATATATCGGAAAATGGCGAACATCTTTTTCATTTTAAATCCATAGGCCATACGCATGAGCAGATCATTCAAAAAATTTACACCTATTGTCCATTTATACATTCATCAGTAATGTATAGAAAAGAGCCGTTGCTAAAAGCGGGTGGATACTCAGTACACGCGCACAATTTTGAAGATTATTTATTATGGATGCAATTAATAAAATATGGGGAATTTTATAATCTGCCCGAAGAATTAATCAAAGTGCGTTTCAATCCTGCTTCAGTAACGATTGATGAAAGATGGCGGGGCCGTTTTTTTAGAACGATGAAACGCGATATTATCAAAAGAGGTTTTATTACCGAAGAAGAAGGAACCGACCTGCTTTCTATTATAAAAAGTCAGGATGCTGCTAATATTAAAGAAGGATCTTATTATGCGCTATGTGGCAAAAAATTTTTATTAGACAATCACCTTCCTGATAAAGCAAGGCATCTTTTTTCAAAAGCAATCCGCAGCTATCCCTACCGCTGGGATAATTATGCATTTTATATCCTTAGTTATTTTCCTATGCCATTTATTAATTGGCTTTACCAAAGAAAAAACCACAAAATTCAACAATCATGAAAGTAGCCTTCATAGCAAGATCCTCATTGCACACATCCAAAGGCGGCGACACTATACAAATATTGCAAACAGCCCGCCATTTAGAACAATTAAATATTAAAGTTGATATCCGGCTAACTGATGAAAAAATAAATTATAAACAATACGATCTGTTACATTTTTTTAATTTGATACGGCCATCAGATATTGTACCACACATTAAAAGAACGAAAATCCCTTTTGTTGTAACCCCTTTATTAATTGATTATTCGGAATATGACAGGCTATATCGCAAAGGAATTTCCGGGCAAATATTTCGCCATTTATCTGAAGATCAAATTGAATATTTAAAAACAATCTTACGTTGGGTGAAAGGACAGCAAAAAATAAAAAGCCTTTCTTACCTGTTCAACGGCCAACGCAAAAGTGTAAACACTATTATCCAAAAAGCCGCGATGTTTCTTCCCAATTCAGAAATGGAATATCAGCAGCTTGTTCAATCCTATTCTTCAACTCCTTCTTATTCTATAATTCCAAATGGAGTTGATGAAGGTTTATTCACGCTGCCAGTAAACAAACAAAAAACAAAGAATATGGTTTTATGTGTTGCAAGAATTGAAGGTTTAAAAAATCAATTTAATCTTATCCTGGCATTGAATAATTCAAAATTTCAGCTTTTTATTATTGGAAACGCAGCAATAAATCAAATGGATTATTACATGCGATGCAAAAAAATAGCAGCAGCTAATGTCCATTTCATAGATCATCTGCCACAGGAAGAACTGATTAACTATTACAGGGACGCCAAAGTACACGTTTTACCAAGCTGGTTTGAAACCTGCGGCCTCGCTACATTAGAAGCGGCAGCGATGGGTTGCAATGTAGTAATTACCAACCGTGGATATGCATCGGAATATTGCAATGGCTATGCTTTCTATTGTGATCCCTCATCCCCTTCTTCTATTCTTGAAGCAATAGACAGGGCTAGCAAAGATGACAATCACACAATATTTCAGAAAAAAATATTTGCTGATTACACCTGGCAGAATGCTGCTTATAAAACTTATGAAGCCTATAAAACAATATTAGAAAAATGAAACTTAAAATAGCAATAATCGGATGCCGCGGCATTCCCAATTTTTATGGTGGATTTGAAAAAATGGCCGAATGTATTTCAGTCGGATTGGTAAACAAAGGACATGAAGTAACAGTTTACAACTCACACAATCATCCTTACCAGGAAAAAGATTTTCATGGAGTAAAAATAAAACATTGCTATGATCCTGAATACAGGTTAGGAACTGCAGGCCAGTTTTTTTATGATTGGAATTGTATCAAACATGCGCGCAGTCAGCATTATGATGTCATTTTATTTTTAGGATATTCAAGCAGTTCTGTCTGGGGCAGATTTTTCCCAAAAAAACCGGTTATCATTTCAAATATGGATGGCCTGGAATGGAAGAGAAGCAAGTATAATTATCTGACAAAGCAATTTTTAAAACAAGCCGAAAAGTGGGCAGTAAAATATAGTCATTTTTATATCGCCGATTCAATTGTAATTCAAAACTATCTTCAAAAAAAATATCAGATACAATGCAAATACATTCCTTATGGCAGTGAGATCAGCTATCTGAATAATAATTCTTTGCTTCCGTATTATCATATCTCCAAAGCAGAATATTATTTACTGATGGCGCGGATGGAACCCGAGAATAATATTGAAACTATCCTCGATGGATTCAACAAAAGTACTTCTGATAAAAAATTTCTGGTGATTGGAAATACGAATAATTCATTCGGGCAAAAACTGGTTAATAAATTTAAAGCCGACAAACGTATCCTCTTTGCCGGAGCCATCTATGACAGCGCTGTTACCAATACACTTAAATATTTTTCGAGCCTGTATTTTCATGGCCATAGTGTAGGTGGTACTAATCCTTCTTTACTTGAAGCTATGGGAAGCAGATCGTTGATAGCGGCTCATCAAAATGAATTTAATCTATCAGTACTCCAAAAAGACGCCTACTATTTTAAATCTTCTAAAGATGTAGAACAACTAATTGAATCTGTAAACCGCGATAAAAAAGAAGAGCAAATGGTTCAGAATAATTTATTAAAAATAGAGAAGAAATACAACTGGCCATCAATCATTAATCAGTATAATGAATTTATAATTGAATGCTATAAACATTATACACAATGAAAAAATTATTTTTCATAAATGATACGCTTGAAAATAAGATCAGCTATTATCTTCTTGCCTGCTTTCTTATAGCATTGCCTTATCAGCATTTTTTCAGCGAGATTCTGCTTTCGTGTTTTGCAATTCATACATTGATACATCTTAGAAAAGCTCGTTTGCCGATGCTGAAAAACAAGACAGTATGGATCATATCTTCAATATTCTTTTTAAATTTAATTACGATCTCTTATAGCAATTATACATCTGAAGGTTTTAAAGATGTTGATCATCAATTGGGTATTTTATTGTTTCCTGTTTGCCTTTCCATTACCAATCTTAATCTAAACAAATACAAATTATCTCTTTTAAAAATTTTTGCATTCACATGCACTTTCACCATTATTTATTTGTTCGTTGACGCTTTTCGCATCATTCATTACTTCCATTTACCGTATTCTTCTTTCTTAAGCAGAACTTTTATTAATCAAAGTTTTTCTGCTCCAATCGGCTTGCATGCTACTTACTTATCCATGTATGTTGCGCTTTCGATAAGTCTGTTTCTTTATCTTTTTTTTTGTGATAGAAAAATTAATAATTGGAGATATATTTTTTTTGCAGGTATTCTTTCAGCGGGATTAATACAACTCTCTTCGAGGGCTGTTTTTATTTCAATGTGTATCATTATTATAATTGCCGTTCCGACTTTGCTTTTGTATGGCAAAAAAAAATTAAGGTTTTTTCTGATTTCTTTCCTGGCATTTTTATTAATTGCTTTCACCATAACAAGTGTAGGCTCATTAAAAAAAAGATATATCAGCGATCTGGAAACCGATCTGTCAGAAAATGGTATAACACCCGACCATTCGGAGACACGCATGAAAAGGTGGAATTTAGAATGGGAAATAATATTAAAATCACCTGTGATTGGCTATGGAAGCGGATCAGAGAAGTATGTGTTAAAAAATAATTATTTTGAAAAAAAATTCTACATTTCTTATTTGCTCAGGCTCAATGCACACAACCAATACCTGAGCTTCTTATTAAATACAGGTATTATTGGTTTGCTTTTGTATCTGTATATACTTTATTACGGATTTTCATCTGCCATAAAAAGAAAAGATTTTTTACAATTATCATTTATGATTTTGATTGCTGTAGTTTCTGTTTCTGAAAATATATTAGATGTAAATAAGGGTATATTCTTTTATAGTTTTTTCTTTTCACTTTTTGCATTAAGTATTCCAAAAGAAAATATCACCGTGTGATTATGATTTAAATCATTTAAGGCAACCTGCTTTTATTTTATTACGTTTTAATTTCTGACAACTTTGGAATAAAAAGAAATGAAACCTATATCAGCAGTAATAATTACATTGAACGAAGAAGATAATATTGGCCCTTGCATTGACTCCCTGTGGCAGGTAGCAGATGAAATAATTGTACTGGATTCCTTCTCTTCCGACAATACAGTTTCTATTGCAAAAGAAAAAGGGGCCATTGTAAAGCAAGAGTTATTCGCCGGATATATAGAGCAAAAAAACCACGCATTGAAATTGGCTAAATACGATTATGTATTAAGTTTAGATGCAGATGAAGCCTTAAGCTCTAAACTAATATTGTCTATTCTTGAAGCAAAGAAAGATTTCAAATTCAAAGCTTATTACATGAACCGTTATAATCATTATTGTGGCCGTTTTATAAATCATGGATTATGGTACCCCGATCAAAAAGTTCGACTTTTTGATAAGCGGATTGCTAAATGGGGCGGCATGAATCCACATGATAAAATTGAATTGGCCAAAAATGAAATGCCATGCTTTCTCAAAGGAGATATCCTGCATTACACCTTCAATACCATTCGGGAACATCAGGAAAGAAACGAAAGAATGAGCACAATAGCGGCTCAGTCTATATTTGAATCAGATAAAAAGAAACATTGGTCGAAAATAATTCTTAGCCCGGCATGGTCTTTTATTAATGGATATTTTTTTCGCCTGGGATTTCTCGATGGGCACCGCGGTTTCATCCTGGCAATACAAACTGCCAACTTATCTTTTTTGAAATATCAAAAATTACAGTCATTACAGAAACAACACAAAGATTTATTGATGACAATCACACATAATTTTAAATCAGTTGACTAACATCAGGCAAAACATATTAAAAGTAATGGCTTACTTCGACATGTTTAATTACCCGGTTACAAGGGATGAACTGATTTTATTTTCCACAGAAAAAATGGATTTTTTATCTATTAATGAATCATTAGATCAGCTATTACACGAGAAGATCATCTATAAATCAGATGAATTTTATTCACTTCAGAATAAACCTCAATTAACCGAAAGGCGGCGTGATGGCAACAAGCGGGCTGCTGAACAATTAAAAATTGCGAAGTGCGTTTCAAAAATCTTAAGATGGTTTCCTTTTGTACAAGCCATTGCTATATCCGGGTCTTTATCAAAAAATTATGCTGAAGAAAAATCAGATATTGATTTCTTCATTATCACTTCGTCTGATCGCTTATGGATTGCCCGGACTTGTATGCACATTTTTAAAAAACTGACTTATATAGTTGGCAAACAAAATTGGTTTTGCATGAATTATTATGTGGATGAAATGGAAATGGAAATCGTTGAAAAAAATGCTTTTACTGCAATGGAAATTGTAACGCTGTTACCTGTACAGGGGATAGATTGCTTTCAAAATTTTATTAAAGCTAATTGCTGGGCTACCAATTATTTTCCTGAACAGGTTATTTCTATTAAAGGAAATAGAAAAATAAAAAAAGTATTTATCAGAAAATGGATAGAAAAAATATTCCAATCCGCGTTGGGAGATGCTACCGATAAATGGCTGATGAACTTAACAGATAAGCGCTGGAAAAAGAAAGCACAACAAGGAAAAGTAAATGATCATGGGAAAAAAATGGGTATGCTTACAGGAAGACATTTTTCAAAACCTGATCCTAAAAATTTTCAGGCAAAAGTTGTACAGAAATATGAAAGAAGTGTAAAGCAATTAATTGAATCAATTGAACAACCTGTCACATCATAAAATTCAGATTAACTAATGTATTCCAATTTATTGGTTTAAATGTTTAGTGTGTTGCTTAATAAATAACAGATATTATGCTAAAGTATTTTCAACAATTCAGATTACAACTTTGGCATTTAATGGTTCTATTCATCATTTTGCAAATTATTATTTGTTTTCTTACCAAGATTTTGTTCTTTCATTTGATGAATCTATATGGCAGTACATTGGCCGCAACTGGTTTAGATTCAGATTAGTACCTTATGCCGGTGGCGTTGATAATAAGTCTCCATTAATCTTTATGATCTATGGATTTTCAGATTTTTTGTTTAGTGTTAATTATTGGTTTCCCCGTTTGTTGGCAATTGTATGCCAATCTATAGGAATATATTTTGTTTATCGCATAACAAAACACGTTGCAGGAAAACAAAGCGGCATGTTGGCTGTTACTTTATATGGGCTTTCTTTACTTTGGAAAAGTACTGATGGTAAAATAGTATCCTTAACTCAAACTTATGAAATTACATTTCTGATCACTTTCTATCATTAGCGTCATATCAATTTCCTGGTTAGTATCTACATATAAAATTCCTATACGTAAGGTTTTCTTAGTAATTGTGATTGTATTTTTCCCAAAAACTTTTGAACCTTTATTTGGATTAAAAAAATTGTTTACAGTAAAAGAAACCAAACAAATTGAAACCTGTAAAGAACCTTACCTTGAAGATGATTATTTGAAAAAAGAATTAGGGCAATGGATCAAATCAAACACATTACCTAATGAAACGGCTTTTGTAGCAGGATATCGAGCGCAAGTTCAGGCTTATTCATGCAGATTATCCCCAAGTATTTATTTTAATGCAACACAAACCCCATTAGCAAAAAAACGCCTGTTTCTTGACCTGTCTCATAATAAACCGGAAATAATAGTGATTCCTTTGTTTTCAAAATATACAAGTTTGGTGGATGAAGATATAAGGCTTTTTATAGCCAATCTTGTTGCAAAAGATTACTACTTTGATAGATGTTTATATAGCTATAACTTATACAGAATAAAGCGGCCGCAATAGATTAGAAAAATGAAGCATCAGATGCGTTTGGCCAATAAAGGTATTATTGAATTTAGATTCATAGATCAATCTTTCTTTCGCAGTGAAATAATATAATAATCTCCAATATACTTCCATGGCCATTTGCTTTTCCATTTATTCTCTTTGACCTTTAAAAAATCATATATACGAGGATGCTTTTCTGTAAAATTTTCAATATAAGAAGGAGGTACAAAAGTACACAGGCCTTCTATGGACAATAAATCAAAATCTTTTTTCAAATATTTAATTATGTATGAAGGATTATAATACCAACATTTAAAATGATGCCCTTCTACATTTGCCTTTCTTCCATTTTTATTGAAAAAGCGACGTGTAGCAGTTTTAAATTTTCCTTTAAAGATTAATAAAAATTCCCAGAGGCAAAACTTAGGAAGAATCACCAATGTTACAATTCCCCGGGGTTTTAATAGTACGGAAAAAGATGAAAGTACTTTATCCAAATCTACAGTGCAGTTCAATCCTGCAAAATTGGAAAAGATAATATCGAAAGGCCCTTTCTGATGAAGATTATTTAATTCTGTGAATGAACATAATTCATAACTGATCAGTTTATTTAAACCTGATGCATTAATTTTTTGTTGAATTACCTCCTGCATTCCGGTAGAAATATCCGTAGCATGAACCCTGCAATTTTGTTGTGCGAGCCAGATAGCATCTTCGCCGGTGCCACTGTTCAGTTCTAAAATAAATTGATCGGGAAAAAGATATTTTGCTAAATGCTCATGCACTCTTTTTCTTTTGTATTGAACAATGGAATTACCGGAATATAATTCATCAAAGATTACTGATTGCTTCGTGAAAGCGGCAGCAGACAACGTTTCATTATTATGTAAATCAATTTCATCCATCATCTTTTTTCAAGTTGATATAATTTTATTTTTTCAAAAAAAACAGCAGGTACATAATAGAATCCAGATAGTGCTTTCTTCAAAGTAGTAAAATTCATTCTAACAGGATGGGCAAATATTTGGCGGATATTTTCAAACGATAAATGCTTACGATAACTCTTGTGCACGTAGCTATGAAGCTTTTTATAAAATGCAGGCTGATAAGTATTATGAAACATTAATGCCATTTCATTAGAATCTGTCCAGTTGGTTTTTTCTTTCAACTCTGATTTCACTTTTTCATAAAAAACCGTTCCCGGTAAAGGGTAAGAAACGGAAATTCCAATTTCGTGAGGCAACAATTTATTGATCATCGAAATGGTTTTTTCAATATCCGCTATAGTTTCACCGGGATATCCGAATTGAATAAAGAAAGAAGGTTTGATTTTATTTCTTTTCAACAACCGCGTGGCTTCAAAAATTTGCTGCACTGTAGTTCCTTTATCCATAGCATCGAGAATTTTTTGTGAACCGCTCTCCGCTCCCATCCAGATATTATCACACCCTGCTCTTTTAAGATCCTTAATATTATTTTCTTTTAATAAAAGATCTACTCTACCCTGCATTTTAAATTTGAAAGAGAAATTTTCTTTTTCAATAAGGTCGGCAAATTCCTTTACCCATCCGGGTTTCAATCCAAAAATATCATCGCAAAACCAGACGTGATCAAAGTCGTATTTTGCTTTAAGCATCTTCAATTCATCTGCTACATTTTTGGGCGAGCGGGTATTGTAACGATTACCATAAATAGGTTTTGCACACCAGTTGCATTTAAAAGGGCATCCTCTTGTAGTAGCCATATTTATAGAAAAATACCCGGCATGTTTCTTCCACATTTCACGGTAAGGTGTCATATCAATAATGTCCCAGGCCGGAAAAGGAAGTTCATCCAGTTCTTTCAATACATTTCGTTTTGCGGTTTTAATAATTTCATCATTATGTATAAATGCAAGGCCTTCTATATTGAGAAAATGGGTTTCATTTCTTTGAATAGAATTGATCAGCCTTAATAAGGTAATTTCTGCTTCGCCCAATAAAACAAAATCCGCTCCTTCATTTAAATACATTTCAAAACGATCTGTAGAATCCGAACTGGAAACTATAACCGTGCACCCGTTTGCTTTTGCAAGCTGAATCATTTTAAATGCTGCTTCTCTCATATTGGTCAAACACATCTTGGTGAGATAATTAAATCCATCATCATAGATAACAAAAAAATCGGGTTTTACATTTTCAAGAACGGGAATTACTTCTTCTGGATATTGTGAAAACATGGTATCAAACAATGAAACGGCATAACCATTTTGTCTCATAAATGATGCAGCATATAAAGTGCCTAAAGGTGCATAAGGCTGGCCTATTGACCACTGCTTCGGGTCGTATCGCAGAAAATAGGAATGAGAAAAAAGAATGGTATTCATTGATAATAAATTAACATTTACACTTTAGTTCCCGGAGCAAGATGCAAATAGCAAACACACTTCCGGCAGGTTTCATTTTTGTCCATATCCAGATTTTTACGAAAGCTAACCGCCTTTTCACTATTTAATATTTCATCCAATGTCGCGGTTCTTATATTTCCATAAGATTCATGAAAAAAACACGGGCGGACATTTCCATCCGCTTCGATTACAGTTGACACCCACGGTGCATTGCATCTTTTGTATGGGAATTCATTCCATCCATAAAATGCAGCGTAATAAGTATATATTTTCATTATTTTTTCAGGCGATTCAGCAATAAATTTGTTTTTAAAATCATTGCTGTTGGTGATCAATAAATTTTCAATCACATTTTTTAATTCAGGCAAATCATTTTCAGATAAAAGAATTTCGTGCTGTCGGTTTTCATCCCATGCTATCTCCCTGTTAAAAGCATGACTGCTCACATCGGCAGGCAGAAAACTTACCTGATGCAATTCTATTTCTTTTGCTGAATCAATAATAGCCGGCCAGATACCAAAATTTAACCGATGGATCACCGTTCTCCCGGTGATCTTAAAATCAGGTTTGAAGGATTTGATTGCATCAACTCCTTCTTTCAGTTTTTTAAACGCACCGGGAATATTTCTTATAGTATCATGCGTTGTTTCATCTCCATCTATAGAGACAATGATATCATGTACCCACTTTACCAATTGTTCCGCATTTTTTTTCAACGTTAGTCCCGTGGATAGCAGGCTTACTTTTATATTTTCGCTCTTCAGTATCTCACAAAATTTGAAGAAATTGGGATTTAGCAAGGCCTCGCCGCCCGACATCAACACCTCTTGCGTTCCGAATTTCTTCAATGAATTCATTAATCCGCTCACATCTTTTTCTGTTAACTGTTTTAAATTATGATTGCCTTTCCATATATCGCACATTACGCAACGGCAGTTGCAGGCGCTGTGAGGCATTAATATCACAATTGGTAAAGCGCTAATCCTGTTGGTTTGTAGTGTCCGATAGCGCTTGTAAGTATGATATAAAGTTTGTTCTAACATTTAAGTGTAATGATTTTTAATTACAATCCAATAGAAAGGTTTTTTTCTAAACAACAACTTATTAATCCACGAGCGGGGATTAAATAAAAACGTATAATTAAAGGATTTCAATTCATGCAAACTATGATGAAAATAAAACTGCGACATACAGGGAAACCCAAGTTGAGAAAAATACTTTTTTGTTCTTTTACTGGCAGGTAAAATTTCAGATTGAGTATAAAAATGACTATCCAGAATATGAATCTCCCCTTGCAACGTCAAATACTGCAATGCAATTTTTATAATTTCCTTCAGCGATTTAAAGTATTGGATGGAAGCGGCAAAAACGATCAGGTCAAATTTTTTATCAGCAAGAATACCTGTACAAATATCGCCGGTCAAAAAACTCAGATTGTGCTTCTGCCGAAATACTTTTTTTGCAAGATTAAGCTCTGCGCTGTTGATATCTATACCAATTACTTCCCCTGTGGTAACAGCAGATAGCTGCGCTGTTAGCCATCCATTGCCACAACCCACTTCGAGAATACTGCATATATGCCCCTGCTTTTTTATATATTTTAAAAGATGGTTACAGGAATTCTTTCTGATTTTCCATTCTTTATAATGTGGATGAGATGAATCAACATCAGGTAACCTCCCAATTTCTTTTTCATTAAATATCCTACCTTCTTTCTTTCTCAGAGAAATATATAATTTTTCAAATTCATTTATACCGGATGAATTCTTTTGAAAAAGAAGACCATTTATAATTCTTAAATTATTCAAGTTTTGTTTTATTATAAATTAAAAACCTTGTATTTCCGGCTGGCATTATTTCCATATTCGTTGCAATAATTTTATCTCATAAGGATATTGATAAAAATTTATTTTATAGGGTAATCCTGCAACCAGTTTCATTAACCTTTTCTTCCTGTCATTTAATCGTATAACCGACACCGTCATAAAATAACCATTCAGTATGATTTTAAACACGTTAACAGAAGTGCAATATTCATGATTGAATTTAGCATCTTGTGTTTGATAGCAGCATTTCCCGGATTGTATAAAATAACCTTGTTCATTGTATTCTAAACGAAAAATAAAATCCGAAGGTTGCCAGTATTTATAACTGTTTATAACCACCTTTAGGTTGATAGAGATTATTCGAATTTTATATACTTGCAGGCAAGGTTATTGATGCAGGGTATAACCAATCCGGTTTATTTTGAAAATAAAATTTATTTCCCACATCAGTCTTTTAGTTTGTACAGGTTCAAAAATGAAAGAATATCCCGCGGCAATATTCTTTATCATCTCCAAGTCACATTCCTCTGAAAGTACCATAAACACAAGGGATTGACGGTGTATATAATTTTCGAGGCCTTTAAATAATGTAGAAAAGTATTTTCCGTCCGTTCCGCAGTACCAGGCAAATTCGGCTTCAGTAGCCGGTTGCTTTTTATAGTAAGGCGGATTGATAGCAATGATATCGAAAGGTTGCACCGGGATATTTTGAAACAGGTCGGATAAAATAATTTGTATGGGTAAATTATTAAGCCGGCTATTCTTTGTTAAATATTCTATAGCGATAGGATTAATATCAGTTGCAGTAGCAAGCGCTCCTTTTTTTGCAGCGCTAAATGCAATAAGGCCGCTTCCTGCGCCAAGCTCTAAAAATTTTTTTTCGCAGAGCTGTCGCGTTAAAATATATTTCAATAATAATTTACTACTGAAGAAAAAGCCCGGATGAAATACCCCTGGCGGAATGATAAGTTGAATACTGTTATATGTATATTTTCTTGTTACCGAAAGGTATTTTGCTGTTAAAGGCTGAACAGTTTTGCCCCCAATATATTTTATTATTTTTTTCAAATGTTGATCCACTTTAAAAGCCTTCTATTTCCGGCTGGCGGTATTTCCATAAAATTTGTAAAACCTTTAGCTCATAAGGTTTCCAATAAAAATTAGTCTTATACCGGATAGAAGAAATTGTATGTAACACAGTTCTTTTTAACCAACTCATTCGTATGTCGGATATGGTAGGGTAATAACCATTTAAAACGGTTTCAAAGTCCCTGATTTTATCAATCATTTCTGCAGTGAGCCAGGGCGTTAACGGGTTCTTGCGCAGGTCAAAATTTTCCCAGGCCGGGCTTATCCAGTCTTCTAATTTTTCAGGAAACCGAAAGCCAGAGGCAAGTACGCGTTTATACATATCCGAACCTTCTGTTGGCACAGGGCTGTACACATAAATGATGATCTCTGTTTTTGAGTTGATCTGTTTTATCTTTTTGATAAATGCAATATCCTGGTCTATTTGCTGCATCACTTCTTTTTCTGTATCTGCCGGGATGCCAAGCACAAAAGAATACTCCGGTATGATATCAAACTTAGCCATTCGTGCAGCAAAAGCCCTTATCTGCGCCCCGTTTTGCGTGCCGCCCTTATTCATTTTTTTAAGAACAGCATCATTACCTGTTTCTGCACCAAAGAAAATCATTTTACAGCCCGACTCACGCATGATCGCAAGCGATGAATCGGAATATTTATCCATCGTATCAATCCTTCCTTCACCCCACCATACCATATTTTCAGGCTTGATACGTTTTGCAAATTCAACCGTTCTTTTTTCTGATACAAAAAAATTATTATCGTGAAATTCAATGGCATTGCCTCCATAACAATCCTTCAAATGTTTAATGTCTTTATAAATCCCTTCGGCAGATTTTCCTTTCCAGCGTGCATTATAAATGGGCACCACTGCACAAAAAGAACATTTATACGGGCAACCCATACTTGAATGATAGGCAATGGTTTTTGTTCCCAGATAAGTCTTGCCAAGATAACGGCGAATAGGATAAAAATTATTTAATTTTTCATAGGGTAACGGGGGAAGTATATCCATATCATACAATTCATCCCTCATAGTTTTTATAATATTATCCCCCGATTTGTAAATAAGATTATTGATTAATTCATAAGGTGTATTATTTTCCAATGCATGAATTAGTTGTGGAAAACATTTTTCACCCGGACCGTTTACAATAAAATCAATATATCCCGATTCGAGTACCACTTTAGACTGGTTGGAAGGAAAATAACCGCCCCAGATTATTTTTATATGCGGGTACTGTTCACGTATTTTTTTAGAAATAGGAATGGACTGTTTTAACTGCGGGCCGGGCATAGAAGTGCATCCGAAATATCCAAATTCACCAGAACTTAAATATTGAAATATTTTTACGGAAGGGTCTGTTTCTAAATTGCCATCCACTATTACATAATCAAACAACCCCTCAATGGAAGCGGCGGCGGCAAGAATAGAATTAGGTATCCTTGGTTTATACCTAGCGCTGCGCGGATTAAATAATAATACTTTATTCATAAGGTTATAAACGAAATGAAAAGCCCAAAGGTTGCCAGCATTTAAATACCAGTTTACACGCTGTTTTTAGAGTTTTGATTTAATCATGATCAGTTATTTGGCAATTATTTTTTATTTAAAGAATTCAGCAAAATATTTCTTAATGGGAAAGTAAAATATGTTATGGAGATTTAGTTGGATTAATGACTGAAATTTTATCTTATTATCCCGGAGCAATTTTTCCTGCAATGGTTTAAGCTCCAGAAATGGTTTTAACATAGGCAACCCGTATCACAACTTTGCCGATTAGTGCATGGGATACCTCCTTGCTATTGCAAAAAACTGTTCGCACTTTATGCCTAAACAACTTCAGCAAATATTTTTGACCACTCGGAACATAGTTTCAACAAATAAGAACTATCTTAAAAATATTTTTCTTTTTATTTATGTTGTATGCATTATGCTGTTTGCGCTTCACGCGTTTAAAAGGCAAGAATATAACTGGGACATGCTCCCGTATATGAGCATTATTTTATCCTATGACAACAATAATTTAAATTTTGTCCATGATACAATTTATAAAATAATTAAAGAACAGGCATCCGTAGCTAATTATAAATTATTAACTGATGGTGGTTTGAAAATGCGAAAACTTTCTGCTGAAAATGCAAGCTATTTTAAACAACAATTACCCTTCTACACTGTAAAACCTTTATACACAAAACTTGCATACTTCTTATACAAAGCTGGTATTCCTCTCACAGAAGCAACTGTCTTGCTTTCGGTAATAAGCTATTTTTTCATAGGGCTTTTTATTTTTTATTGGTTAAAAAAATATATGAATTTATTTTTAGTTTTACCTTCCTGCTTATTGATAATGCTTTGCCGGCCTGTGTACTCAGTTGCGGATATCTCTACTCCTGATTGCTTATCAGCCTTATTTCTTTTAGCTGCTTTTTATTGTCTCATTGAAAAAAAATCTGTAATTGCTATTTGTATTTTTTTAATCCTTTCCATCTTCACAAGGATTGATAATATTATTCCCGGTGCATATATTATTTTATTAATAACCTTAACAAACAAATGGAAAGAAAAAATATCATTTAAAAAATGTTCATTTATACTAATGGCTATGTGTATCAGTTATTTTCTTATTACTTACAATGTAAGGGAATATGGCTGGAATATTTTTTATTATCCCTCCTTCTTAAGCCATTTAAACAAGGCGTATGATAGCCATTTATCGTTTTCATTCTCAAATTATTTTTTGGTCGCAAAGTCGCAGATAATGAGTGGTTTATTTTTTTCCGATTTGATTTTGTTTTTATTATTGGGATTGATGCTTTTTATTGATCGTGCCTCAATTCAACGAGATTTTTTAAATTTTGAGCAACTTTTAATAATCGTACTTATACTGATAATTTTCACACGATTTATTTTACAACCAATTATTTCAGACCGCTTTTACATAGCTTATTATATAAGCATCCTTGTGTTAGTAATTAAGAAAATTGGATCTCAAAATGTTTTTCCAGCTACCAGTAATATAGGGTTAGGAAACCCACCTGGTGCAAAATCGGATTTATTCATTCAGTGAAATCAAGCAACCAAAAATAAAAATCTTACGTTCTCTTATATTGTGTTTTACATTTAATTTACAATTAGTGGAAGCTACTTTTATTCATGTTCAGAAGGTTAAAATCTTAATAAAAAGTCTTCTTCTTTTGTTTAAAATCCAGGCCTGCCAATGACTTTAGTCAATCCATTGTCAAAAATAAAATCAGCAAAGATTTTTAAGCGGAAAAATTCACATAAGCTGAGCGGGGATGAATTTTATAAGAATTTTTTTGTAGAAAATAAAGCGTGGAACAAAGCATCTCCTAACTATGATGAAAATCTGAGATGGAGTATCATTGAAAAATTTTTATATTTTATCAAAGGATATCATACCACATTATCGGATCATAGCAAAAGCAACATACTCGATGTGGGATGCGGCCGTGGCTGGTTAAGTAATCTTTTGTCAGAGCATGGTAATATTATTGGGATTGAACCTGTGGGGGCTGTAGTTGAATATGGCAGGCGATTGTTTCCCTGCCTTGATTTAAGAATCGGAACTACACAAAGCCTGATAGATAAAGGCTATTCATTGTACTTTGATATAATCGTATGTTCAGAAGTTATAGAGCATATAGCTGATGATCAAAAAGAAGCATTTTTAAACGAAATAAAAAGGCTTCTTAAAACAAACGGCTTTTTGATATTGACAACTCCAAGAAAGGATGCTGAAGCTGAATGGAAAAGATATGGTGATCCTGAACAACCTATTGAGAACTGGTTTTCTGAGGAGTCTCTTGCGAAGCTATTGAGCCGGACAGGATTTCAGACACATCTTTTAAAGAGACTATCTATGCCGCCGCTTAAAAGAGTACCCGAGATTGAGATATATCAGTTATGGCTGGCTCAGAAAATATAGATATAACTATCAGTGTCATTTTAAATCATTTATCTTTTAATCAATGGACATTCCAGCAAAAAAATGGACAAAAGAAAAATCGCCAAAACGCATATTGGCCATACGCTTGCAGGCAATGGGCGATCTCGTAATTACGTTGCCTTATTTACAATCTTTGAGAAATGCTTTACCACCTGATACAAAATTAGATTTACTCACTCTCGAAGAAAATAAGTCTATACCTCAAAGCATCGAACTATTTGATAAAATTTATTCAATTCGTGGATTCAGAAATTTCAAAAAGCAATTAGCGTTTACTTGCCTTTTGCTTCCCAAAATATTATTACATCGTTATGACGTTGTGCTTGACCTTCAAAATAATCTTATCAGCAAAATTGTGAGGAAAGCAGTAATGCCATACGCCTGGAGCGAATTTGATAGGTTTTCGCCCATTGCCGCCGGAGAAAGTACACGTTTAACTATTGAGGCAATTGGATTAGG
Organism: Hanamia sp.; assembly: GCA_035532615.1. GTDB lineage: Bacteria > Bacteroidota > Bacteroidia > Chitinophagales > Chitinophagaceae > Ginsengibacter. The sequence goes on along the minus strand of DATKQQ010000355.1, from coordinate 12,732 downwards.
CCAAAATTTTCAGGCTTCTCATTTTAAATTAAAAAAAGAATTCAATGTTAAAACACTATTAAAAGAAAACGGATGGGATGGAACATCTTCAATTGTAATTCTTAATCCTGCAGGCGCATTTGCAACCCGCAACTGGCCATTAAAAAACTATGTTGATTTTGCAAAGCTGTGGTTAGATGTATTTCCCGCAACTCAATTCCTTATTTTAGGTATTGGTTCAATTGCAGCAAAAGCAGATTTTTTCAAATCTGAATTGGGAAATAAACTTATCAATCTTGTAAATAAAACTTCACCTGCCCAGGCCTTTGCAATTATACAAACAGCAAAATTTGTTTTGTCTGAAGATTCAGGATTGATGCACATGGCGTGGGTTTCAGGTATTCCTACTTTAGCAATGTTTGGCTCTACATGCAGCGACCGGAGCAGGCCTTTGGGTAATCACACCGTTTTATTAGATTCATCTGATCTTGAATGTGGAAATTGCATGCTTGAATTTTGCAAATATGGCGAAACGCATTGTTTAACACGCTACACTCCTGAAATTGTTTTTGAAAAAGCCGTTACATTGCTTCATTCTGTTGCATCATAACTAAATAAATTCATAACAGACTTTGCGCTGTCATCCATTGAATAAACAAGAACACGCTTATACTGCGTTGTAGTATCATTCAGCAAATACGATGCTTTTTTTATCATCTCTTCTTTTGTTTGCACAATATGCCAGTGATCAATATCACGAAGCATTGGCTTTATAAAACTGATTACATGACAGCCTGCATACAAAGCTTCTAAACAAACCGTACTGAAGCCTTCATAGCTTGATGTGTGTAGAAATATTTTTGTTCGCTGCATGAATCGTAAAATTTCTAAATGTGGTTTTTCGCCGGTCAATACAATATTATTTTGTAGTTTCTGTTGAATAATTAATTGCTTCAATTGTATTTCCTGTGGCCCTTTGCCGCAAAGCATTACAGAAATACCCGGCATTTTCTCTATAATTTCTTTTACAATATTTATAAATACATCATACTGCTTTAAAGGTATCAATGAGCCTGCTCCCAAAATAGTAATATCTCTTTCAGCATTTAGCGCAGGAAATAAAGATGCGTCTATTCCATTCGGAATAATCTGCAAAGTATGAATACCATAATTTTTATAAAATTCCTGTGAAAGAAAATCCGACATCGCAATTAATTCATCCGGCTTCGGGCGAATAAGTGGTATATATTTATTTCCTTTTTTTGCATCCTGCCCCATTAGCCATGAAAAGTGTTTTAGCTTATTTTTTTTGCCAAAATATTTTCCAATTAATGCGCATTCGCCACACCAAAAACTGAATAAACCAGCAATGTTGTTTTCTTTTTTCAATTTATATAAAGTACGCCAAAACCAGCTCCACAAAAGCATCTTCGCTATTATTCCTTTTTTTGTTCCATTAAATGGAATTACCAAATTACCATGCCAGTAGTAAGCTGTTGTAAAAAAAGGATACCTGAAACTGAGAATAATAATTTTCAAAGAAGGAAAAATTTTATTTAACGACCGTATAAAAATTTGCTGGGAAGGAAGACATGAAGTATCACTTTCATCTTTAGGAAAGCCGGGCGTTAATATCACCAAAACAGGCTGATTGTTTTTCATCTAATGAAATAATTTTATTGCAAAATGAAAGGCTTTCTTTATGGTGAGTAATCAGAATGATCATTTTTCCTGCGCTTGCCAGTTCACTAAAATAATTGAGTAATCCTACTTCCGACTCCCAGTCTAATTCGCTAAATGGCTCATCAAGAATGATCAGGTCAGATTCTTTATAAAGCACTCTTGCAATTGCAATTCGCTGTCGCTGCCCACCACTAAGGTTTTTACCGTTTTCAGTAATAATTTTATTATAGCCTTCAGCATAATTGGCAATCAATTCTTTTAATCCTGTTACCCGGATTACTTCTTCCAGTTTTTGAAAATCAAAATCATTTTCATTTAACGTAATATTTTTTAAAATAGAATCATAGATCAATAAAGGCTCTTGTTTTAAATAGGAAATACGTTTCCAAAACTGTTTCCGATTTTCGCTTTCAGTGCAAATGCCATTCAATAAAATCGAGCCGTAATCTTGATTTAAAAAGCCCAATAACAAATTCATCAGAGTTGTTTTTCCTTTTCCTGACATTCCTGATAAACCAATAAAATCTCTTTTTGAAATAGTAAATGAAAAATTATTCAGAACTGGTTGGTTTTTAAAATTGAAGGAAACATTTTTAAAAGCAATAGATCGAAGTGCAGAAATATTTTGATTTATTTTTTCTAAATGAACAGAATTATTTTGCAACAAATCCTCAATAGTGAAATCATAAGTTTTTATTTGTCCACTGCTGTTTAATATTTTTACAATTCCGGGAATGATCTTGTAAGCTGCAGCCATAAAAGCCCCTATCGTTACTATCGAAATTGAATTGGTATTAACGGTAAACGAATGAATAAGAATTAAAAGAAATATGCCTAATATGGCAAATACCTCAATAAGCCTGGAAGGCATATTTTGCACTAATTGTTGCTCAGAAAGAAAATCATTGAATCCAGACTGGAGCGAATGATACCTGTTTGCAAAAAAACTTTTACTGCCATAAATATTACTTTCAATAAACCCCGATAGCGCTTCCTTTAAATATTGAATTGTTTTTTCGCTTAGAGGTTTCGCCGTTTTACGTATCACGTTTAATTTTTTTTTCATCAGGTAAGCAATGAATATTACTGGTGGTGTAAGAATCATTAAAAGCAGCGGAAACAAAACAGGGTCATACGCCAGAATAGCCGCAACCGTAATCAGGATCAAAACAGACTGGCTGACTACTTGCTGGAGCCCCGCTAAAACATAATGACAAAATTCAATCGGCTGCTGGCTGATCTTGCGAATATGCACGGACGAATCAATATTTACATAATCACTATAACTGCCATTAAGATAATTCAAAACATTTTTTTGTGAAAGCCGGGAGGCTACGCCGTACACAAATTTTAATTGCAGCCGGAAAACACGAAAACCAAAAAAATTTTTTACACTGAAAAGAATAAAAAAAACGATGATAGGCAACAGGGGGTATCTATGAAGAAAAGCATTCGATAAGTGCATCCCCGGCGCCTGATGTGTATAAAATTGTACGACCCATAAAAGGATTGCCAGGAAAGCGATATCCAATATGCTTATTAAGATATCAAGAAGAATAAGTCGTATCATCCTGCTCTTTTCTTTAGCATCCAGGATAATGAAAATATTTTTTACAATTCTTTTCAAAGTATCGCTTTGATAATCGTAATGTACAAAATGATGGCATCTAATTTCAAACACCAATGCCTGATATAGTAATTATCTATACTCACCCGGCTTTTCATTTCACCAATATCTTCTACAGGGCCGGTATATCCCATAACCTGCGCCAGTCCAGTAATCCCTGGTTTTACGCTTAGCCTGTTGGCATAATGATCCACACATTTATCATAGCGAAGGTTATCGCGTATCATGTGCGGGCGTGGGCCTACAATGGACATATCTCCCAAAAGAACATTAAAGAATTGAGGCAGTTCATCGAGGTGCTTTTTTCTTAAATACTTCCCAAATCGCGTAATCCGTTTATCATTTTCTTCCGCCTGGACCAGGTCTGCATCTTCATTTACGATCATTGAACGGAATTTGATGCAGGTAAAAACTTTGCCATTCCTTTTGTTTCTTTTTTGCAGAAAAAAAACTGGGCCTTTGGAATCAATTTCTATTATCAAAGCTATAACAGGAATCAGCCAGGAAAGTAGGCAGGTGATCACCACGAACGACAGCAAAATATCTGCTCCTCTTTTTAAACTGCGGTTATGGCTAAGTGCGAGAGGCAGACGTTCAAAAGGTACGATTTTGAGGCGTACAACGGCGGGAATAAATTTTGTCAGATACCATCCTGAAAAGGCATAATTATTTTCCTCATTTTCCCCCGCAAGGTGATTTGCCAGGGAAGGATTTATTGGATGAGGCAGGTCTGATACTTTTTTCATTTCCACACTTTTTAATAACGTTTAGTCAATTCTAAAAAATTTATTTCTTACTCTTCAATTGAAAAACTCTCGAAATATTGAATCCAAACAAAGCATTGCCTTTGCCCCATTGGCCTGACGTTTCAGTTATGAATGATTTTTCAGTCAATCCAAAAGAATTAGAAAAAAGAAGCTCAAAGACGTGGCCTCCCGTACCAATATCTACTCCAAAAGATAAAACATTATGTGCTCCGGGTGCCTTAGTACCAGGCATCTGGTAAAAATATTCAGCATTCACACCAAATCTTTTTGAAAGTTTTTGGCGCCCCGCAACGCCAATTGCAAAAATATCACGGTCGGGATGATAGTACGAAATGTTGTCAGCATGGATAAAGGTGGGTGTTATTTGCAAAGAAAATCCTTCTGAAAACTTTCTGGCGATAAGCAGTTGAAATACATAAGAAGCCCTGTTTATTTTTGCTCCCGAATCCAATTTAACCGAAGGGTCTATTTCCTCACGCTTCAGCGTGCTGATAGCAAGGGTAGGGACAAACGAAACAGATATGGGCATATTAACAGAACCGGTAGATTGTTTGAATATCTTTACTTTGAAAAATCCGTCGTACGTTTTTTGATAGCCGCCGTGTGCAATGCCTACCATGAAATTATTAGTAATACCATAATCAAAGCCCACTTTCACATTAAATGGAGAATAATCCAAACCAAAGAAATTATAAATACCGCTACTTATAGGGCCAAAGCGGTGCAGAATTCTGACGTCTAAAACATTTGCAGGAAGACTCTCCACCGACTGACCATTGATAATATGCGTATATTGAAATGTAGATTGAGTATAAAACGTTTTATTTTTTGCAGCTTCATTTATCAACTGGTTCATTAAGTTGGTAGTATCCTGCGCGAGGGTTTTTTCTGAAAAAACCGAAAAAAAGGTAGCTATCAAAACAAGTTTCATTATGCGCATAATTATTGAATTTTATGATGATTTATTTTTTTTCGTATTTACAGTTTATCTTGATTTCAATGCTTTCACCAATTTTATTGGCCACAATAGATGGAACAGAAATGTTATAATCCCTTACAAGAATAATGAACGCAGAAGTTGCAGATAGGTTTCCATCTTTGATAAGGATCGTGGCCGGCACACTGATATTTTTGGTTACCCCATGAATCGTCAGGTCTCCTTTTACATTTACCTGGTAAGTGCCGTCTTTAGTGATATCTATATTGCTAACATCTGAAATTGTTCCTTTGAATGCTGATCGGGGATATTTGTCGCTTTCTATATAATTTTCGTTAAAGTCTTCTTCCATTTTGGCTTTGGGGAAATGAAAAGCATTGTTTAGTAATGAAAATTGTATAGAGCCATTCTGGAAATTAATAACACTGATCACCTGGTTATTGGCTGCATCAATATTTTCGAGGATGGTTTTGGAAAAAAAAGAAACGTTTCCATTTTTGGTATAATATATCTGGCCATTGGCTTCCACCCTGAAAGCTGTAAAGAGTAACAACAACATCAAGACTTTTGCGGGCATTTATCTGAATTTAAATTGAACGATAGCATCTTATTAAAAAAACATCTCCCGGCAAACCCATACCCATATCGCCATTGATATAGCCGCTGCAGATTCCTTTCAGCACAATGGTATCTCCGGGCTTTTTGCCATTTACTTCTTCTTCCATAGTACAATTAACAGAGCCTCCAGAAACATTTGTTTTCAGTAATATAATTTGCTGATCCTGTTCATTTTTCGAAACACTTGTAATTACTCCCGACACCTCCACCACCTTATTCAAATAGATTGCAGAGTCGTTTCCGTTTTTAGAAAGAATGTTATAAAGCGCTATGGACGTGGTTTTTACAGCATCCGCATCCCGGATGTCAACATGAGGTTTGTTCCAAATGCGGTAAATGATGATTACAGCTATCGCAATGATGGCCACAAAAGTTAAGACAGCATACTTTCCCAATTTTCTTTGCATGGCAAACGTTTCAGGAATAAATCGGCTATTTGGGATAAAAGGTTGCTTGGGGTTTATTTTTTCTATTCTCTAACTGATAAAATTTCTATTCAAGTTGATAGATGTTTCTCGTAGATTGAAAACTATTGTGAATCTAAAAATAGATACTTGCCAAATGACGCATATCTGTAATATACGGCTTTGACTACCCGTTATTCACATCTGCAACACCACCTTGTCCGTTGACAAAATATATTTTGTGATTATTTGTACGGTTACTGTAAATAGCTATCAGAATTAGGATTCACAGGATGAAAAGATAAACCGGATTTTTCTTTCAAGGTTGCCAACCTTGAGAAGGTTGGGAACCCTGATTACAGCGATTGGCAAACATTTTAAATTACCTTTACTAAAATCCGAAAATGGAAAGAAATAGAAAGTGAAGAAGTTGAAAATAAAAATGAATTGAAAAGGTAAATTGTTGAGAATGATTTGCATCTTTTAATCAACTTTTGATTTGGGATTGTTCGTGATGCCGATGGGTTGTTATTATAATTTATTTTGCTTCTCCTAAACAAAAATATTCAATCAAATATTACCATATGAATTTGTATGGATCATATTGACATTCATCCTTCTTCTATTGCCATTAGAACAACCTTATATGGCATTGCTGTAAGTGTAGTACTTATTTTTTTAAAGGGAATTTCCGGTCACTTAGGACATTCCTATGCCTTAATTGCAGATGCAACTGAATCAGGTGCAGATATTTTAAGTTCCGGGTTGTTATGGTTGGGCCTACGGATAGCAATAAAAAAACCAGATAAAGAGCATCCTTACGGTCATGGGAAGGCAGAGCCATTAGCAGCCATTGCTGTTTCTCTTTTTTTAATTGCCGCTGCCGCATGGATTGCTTATCATTCAATAAATTTTATAAGCACTCCGCACGAATTACCTCATAGCTTCACTTTATGGATACTATTGATCGTTATTGGTATTAAAGAAACCATGTTTCGTTATGTTTTAAACATTGGTAATAAAATAAACAGCGAGGCAGTAAAAGCAGATGCCCATCATCACAGGAGTGATGCTATCACATCGATAGCAGCCTTTATCGGAATTTCTATTGCCATAATTGGAGGCAAAGGTTATGAAAGCGCAGATGATTGGGCGGCACTTGTGGCATCTGCATTGATTTTTTATAATGCTATCGTAATATTAAGACCGGCATTATCAGAAATTATGGATAAAGTTCCCTCTAATGAAATCGTTGAAAAAGTAAAAGAAATAGCAGCAACTGTGCCTCTGGTAAAAGGCATAGAAAAATGCTATGTAAGAAAGATGGGATTCGATTATTATGTGGATATTCATATTGAAGTAGATGGCCAGCTAAGTGTTACAGAAGGCCATCGCATTGCACATGAAGTTAAAGATGCTCTTCTTGAGAGTAAGTTAAGAGTTACAAACGTTTTGGTGCATGTAGAACCGTTTTAACCAATGGCAGCGCGTGATACCAGAAATTCTTAGATTCCGAAATAAATATAAATGCCTAATCCTTTTGGCCCGCTTAAAGAAAAAGTATTTTTAAAATTATTTTTTTCGCAAACTATTAGTTTGCTTGGCGATGCATTTACCTGGGTAGGAATTGCATTATTAGCTTTTCAATTTGGAGGGACACATTCTGCCGCAATTCTTGCTACTGCGTTAACATTAAGAGTAGTTGCTTTTATTATTTTTGGTCCTTACGCCGGAGTACTTGCTGATAGAATAGACAGAAAAAAAATTCTTTATACCACTCACTTTGTTAGAATGGCCATAGTGGCTTCCCTGCCTTTTGTAACAACAGCTTTACAAATTTATTTGCTCATTTTCTTTCTAAATATTTTCAATGCTTTTTTTACACCGGCTTACCAGGCAGCGATTCCTCAATCCATAAAAGATGAAAAAGAATATAGCTCAGGAATTGCATTATCTAATGCAACTAATCAATTACTTGGAGTTTTAGGGCCGGGACTTGCAGGTGCAATTGCGGCATGGCTTGGCGCCAGAGAAATCTTTTTTGTAGATGCTGCGTCATTTATTATTGCCGCGGTAATTATCCTCACTTTACCATCTTTATTAATAATCAAAAAAGAAGAAGGGACGGGTTCTGTTCAAGCAAAAATCTGGACGGATATTGTAAAAGGAACACGCCTTCTATTTCAAAACAAAGCAGTGCGATTTGCATTGTTGGTTGAATTGGTTTCGGCAATTGCGGGAGCACAAATATTAGTAAACACAGTTGGTTTTGTAAAAGGGCAATTGCATTTAGGAGACAAACAGTATGGTTATGTAATGGCTGCATTCGGCGTAGGAGCCGCAATAGCGGCATTTGCTTCAGGCAATTTTGACAAATCAAAAAACAGGATTATTTCTTTGTTTGCTGGCGGCATATTGGTTTGCCTTTCCATTGCTTTCGCCAATTATGTTGTTTTTGTTCCATTGCTGGTTCTATGGCTAATAGCAGGTTTTGGCCAAACTCTTGCAGAGATGCCTTCTCAAATATTGATAGCGGAGAAATATCCAGAAGAAGAACATGGTAAAATTTATGGAGCGCACTTTGCATGGTCGCATTTGTGGTGGGCATTTGCTTATCCTATCGCCGGATTTACCGGTTACCATTTTCAAAATATGGAATTTTTAATTGGTGCCATACTTAGTCTTACACTTTTGATAATAATAACTTTGCTTTTTTATCCAAAAAATAATTATTAATTCAGAAAAAGAAAACACATGACAGGCAATTTCGCTAAAAGATTTTTAATAGACATTAACCCAATGAAATGGATATTTTTGATTGCTTTTTCGCTTTCGCTTGCTCATGTTAGTCGTGGGCAAAAACCAGAATTAAAAAAGCCGTTAAAGGAAAACTTAATCAATAACAATACTACCAATCTTACAAAGTATCTTGACCAAAAAAAATGGAATGAATTATTTCCTCACAGATATGGAATTGGCTTAAAAGATTCCATCAATCATAATCCTGAATTTTATTCATTCAAAACATTTGTTGCTGTAGCAAAAATATTTCCATCCTTTCTTTCAGAAGGAGACGAAACAATTCAGAAAAGAGAATTAGCTGCTTTTCTTGCCAACATAGCACAGGAAACAAGCGGTGGCTGGCAAACTGCACCGGGCGGCTATTTTAAGTGGGGATTATATTTTCTTGAAGAAAACAATATTGATAAAAATAATTTCTACAATGACACTTCAAAGAAAAATTATCCTGGTGTTGAAGGAAAATATTATTATGGCCGCGGCCCAAAACAATTAACCTGGAATTATAATTATGGGCAATTTAGCGAAGCCTGGTTTGGCAGCAAAGACACCTTATTGCAACATCCTGAATTATTATCCAAAAGCCCAGTTCTTTCTTTTGCATCTGCCATTTGGTTTTGGATGACACCGCAATTTCCAAAGCCATCATGTCATGATATTATGATTGGCAAATGGATACCAAATGCCAATGATACGCTCAAAGGAAGGATGCCAGGTTTTGGCGCTACGGTAAATGTTATTAATGGAGGAATAGAATGTGGAATCGGAACATCGTTGCCTAAAACACAATACAGGTATGAGTATTACCAATATTTCTGTAAATATTTTCATGTACCGCCGGGTGAAAATATTAGTTGTGCAAATCAGAAACCGTTTGGGCAATAAATTGGATTTTGATGGGCACATATGGATTATTATTGCTTAAATTTTGTTGCCATAATCAAATATCTAAATCATGAAATGGATAACGCGTGAGAAACCAAAGATTGACCGCATTGCATCTCCATGGCTTATTAAAAATTTCGTTGATGCCGATGCAGAATTTATATACGCACCGGTTGAAAAAGTAAAAGGACTAGCTAAAAAATTAAATGCAATACCCTTCGACATGCCGGATGTGGAGTTCTCGCATCATGAAGACAAATGCACGTTTGATTACATCATTACAAAATATAAGATAGCAGACCCTGCTATACATACACTGTCTGTAATTGTAAGAGCGGCAGATACAGACAGGCATGACCTTGCAAAACAGGCATCAGGGTTATGGGCCATATCAGCAGGTCTTGCCTATAACACACAAGATGATTACGAACTGCTACAAAAAGGAATGCTGATTTATGATGCTCTGTATAGCTGGGCAAAGTATTTGCAAAACGTAAAGCACACTCAAAACCCCATTGAACATTTGTTCATAGATGTTTCTAATAATTTTATAAAGCAAAAATCTACAACGAAAAAAACTCCTGAATGGGTTAAAGAATTGAAAGAAATTATACAGGATCATGTTGATACTAATTTGAATCTGGCTGAGGTTTCAAAAAGCCTCGATATAAATCCTTCCTATTTATCGCGTGAATTTTCCAGGCATTTTGATAACCTTTCTTTTGGTGAATATATCCGGAAACTGCGGATCGAAAAAGCCATTGAATTAATCAAATTACAAACACACTCACTTACCGAAGTAGCTTATCTAACAGGCTTTTCAGATCAAAGCCATTTTACCAGGATATTTAAACAGCATACAGGTAAAAATCCTTCCGCTTTTAAGAAGGAATTTGCAAAAGGTAAAGGATATACAAAAGGTTGATTTTATTCTATTTTTTTAGAAACGATGCAGGCAACTTTGCTAATAAATGAGCTCTCTTACATTTTTTTTCAAAATGTTTTCTAATAGTTATAGGGTACTGGAACAAATTACCAATGAATTAAAATCATAAAATGAAATATTTCTTCTTTTACTGGTTTCTCTTCCTGAGCGTTTGCTGTTTCTCCGGTTGCAAAGCCCAATCTACTTTTGGAGAAAATTATTTGCAGGTAACTAAAATAATTTCACTTCCTGGTGTAAAAGGGCGTATAGATCATCTGGATATTAATTTAAAAAAACAAATAGTTTATGTAGCAGCATTAGAAAGTAATGCGGTAGAAGTTGTCGATATTAATAACGGAAAAGTATTGCACATTATAACAGGACTGGATGAGCCACAGGGAATCGCATATATACCTCAAAGCCAGGAGATATTTGTTGCTAACGGGGGCAACGGGGATTGTGATTTTTATAATGCAAACACCTTTTATAAAGTTGCTACTGTACAATTAAAGTCTGATGCAGATAATGTTCGTTATGATTCTGCTGATAAAAAAATTTATGTAGGATATGGCCGTGGCGGCATTGCCATAATTGATGCGGCTTCGCATAAACAAACAGGCGATGTAAAATTGCCATGCCATCCGGAAGGATTTCAAATTGATACTAAAACTAATTTACTTTATGTTAATCTTCCTTCCTGCAATTTGATTTCAGTGGTAGATTTAAAACAATTAAAGATAATCAGAAATATCAGTGAAAATTACCGTTCAGGTAATTTCCCAATGGCTCTGGATTCATCAGGAGAAAGGCTTTTCATTGGCTATCGCCATCCGGGAAAATTAGTAGTAATGAATACAAAAAGCGGCCACAGAATATGCGTTAATGATTTGACAAATGACAGCGATGATCTTTTTTACGATGAAGAAACAAAACGTATATATGTGAGTTGTGGCGGCGGATACACCAACTTAGGATACATCAATATTTTTCAATTAGAAAGCGGTAATAATTGTAAGCAGATAGCGAACATTCCCACAAGAAATGGTGCCAGGACTTCTTTATTAGTTCCACAATTAAATCTCTTTTTGGTAGCGGAGCCATCTGTTTATTCCCACGATGGCGAAATGATGGTTTATAAAACTCAAAAATAAATGCAGCATTTAAACTATAATATTTTGTCTAATCATTTATAAAACTATAATAATGAAAAAAATACTTCAACTCAGCATCGTTTTTTTGGTTCTACACAACGTTTGTTACAGCCAGCAACCTCAGCATGCAAAAATGAAATCCATAAAATGAAAATGGAGAATATCAAACCTCTTGATATCGCTTCCATTGAAAAAATTACCGGTATGAAAGGAAAAGAAAACAACGGGCAATATAAAATAACAGTACCTCAAAATGATTTGAATGTTACCCTTGATGGTTTCAAAATAATACCTGCTATGGGACTGGGTAGTTGGGTTGCATTCACACCTTCTTCTGAAGGAGCCATGATAATGGGAGATATTGTACTTACAGAAACCGATCTTGCCCCATTTGAGCAGGAAGTTATTCGGCAGGGTTTAACTATTTCGGTTATTCATAATCATTTTCTTCGCAATCATCCAGCCGTTATGTTCATGCATATTGGAGGCATGGGGAAAAACAGATTTGATGGCGCAAAAAGTAAAACCTCTGTTTGATAAAGTAACCCAATTGAGAGGAAAGAATCCTGCGTCTGCACTTGCTGACAGCGTAGAAAATACAATAGACATAAAAAAATTAGACGCTATTATTGGAAACAAGGGAGAAATGAGCAAAGGAGTTTATAAATATATTATCGGACGTCCTGATGTTGATTTAAAAGAGCATGGTTTACCTGTTACAAAATTTGGAGGCTTTAATACTTGGGCTGCATGGCAGGGCACGGAAGACAAAGCAGCAGTTGCAGGCGATTTTACCATGTTGGAAAATGAAGTAGAGCCGGTTATAAAAGAATTAATTGAAAATGGAATAGAAGTAGTGGCCTTACATAATCACATGATACATGAACAACCACGCATTTTCTTTTTACATTATTGGGGCGTTGGGCCTGCTGAAAAATTAGCAAAAGGATTGAAAGC
>DATKQQ010000354.1:0-8861 GCA_035532615.1 Hanamia sp. | reverse complement strand
GATTGGGAAATATTTTTCAAACAAGTAATTACAAACCCGGAGTTGACAAATTTATTGTGTGATTGTTCTCGGATTTTCCACTCCAGCAATGATCACCCTGAGCCGAAATTATCGATTTTGTAACTCCGAAACTTTAGTTATTGACTAATGCAAATCTTGCCATCGAGCCACTTTTACCTACCTGGCCAGATGAGTTGGCGGCAGGTACAGAAGAGTTTTGAACAGATGAAAAGGTGTAAACCCCTGTATTATAAATTGGTCCACCGCCCCCAGCACAATTTTGATTTATTGTGGTATCCTTCTTTATCCAACCGGAAATTTTATTAACTGCATTGTAATCAATTCCACTTGAATAATAAGGGAATGATAATGCGTTTTCGGAGTAATTTTTTAAAATAACATTCAGGGGATCGCTTATTTCAAGTGTAACCAAATCACTGTAAGAATCGGCGTACAGGGTATTTCCTTTTAAAGCCAAATCCATATTACCCGGGATATTTATAAATGCTACATTTTGGGGGGAAGCCGGGTTTCTGTCGTCAATTATATGTATCCCTTTTTCAATTTCGTTAAGAAAAATATAGTTGCCTAGTATTACTATTTTACCTGGATTCTCGATTGCTTCGGGACTACTGCTTTTAATATTTGCCTTGAGTTGTGTAACGGTTTCGTAAACAGGAATATAATAGGTATAAGTATAAGTGCTTTTACAGTCATCTTTTACACAGCTATTTAAAAAAATTGCTACAAATACCAAACTAAAAATTGAAACAGAAAGACGCATGTATTTTTTCATGATGATTTATTTTATACTCTTGACAACCAGAAATTCAAAAGCGTTGCATTTAAAAAAATTATTTTTTCTCAAAAAGAATTTCAGTTCTTATTCCAACGAAACTAAAATGCTTTTTATCATATAATCCTTCATTAGCCAGTTTAGAAGCATTGTAAATAAAATAAGGGCCAATGTTTACAGGATTCTTTGTACTGGAAAAAAGAATTATAGAGAAACCGGTTTGTAAACCGATTTGAGTTTTATTAAACAGCGAATTATCGTTGTAATACAATCCGGGATTAGAGGTAAACTGTAAAGCATTACTACTTATGAGTTGCGAAATATTGATTCCTGCATCCCAATAAACAGGCAACGTTTTACTTTTAAACAATTGAAATTTTATGGATATGGGAATTTCTAAATAATGAAAATTATTCCGGTAAGTTTTTACATTATTTGTTGGGCTGTAAAAACCGAGGTATGAAGCGAAATTAGAATCAATTCTGCTTCCTACTTCATTTAATAAAGAATAATATTTATAAGAAATGCCTAAGGAGATTTTACTCCTGGCAGAAATATTTTTTTCTATAAAAATACCACCAATAAATGCAGCAGAGCCTTTTATTTTAGAAGGAGAATAACCAGGATTATTAACTAGTCCCGGGCCTAATGCACTTAGAGCATAAGGATAAACTGTATTATTCATTCCTAATGGCTCCTCTCCTATTATGGAAGTACCGCCGGAAAAAGTAATGCCAAAGGTCCATTTGCGTTTTTGCATTTTGTTAGAAATCTTTTTCACAGGTGAATTTTCTATTGTAATTAATTTCCCACCTTTATTTTTTAATGAGGTATCAGCATTCATTTTATTTCTCGCGATAATCCCCGAATCAGGATTGGCATTCTTTTCTTTTACATTGCCATGTACAGAGTTTTTTTCAGCTAAATTATTTGGATTAACTGTATTATTCTCATTCTCAATACTTTTCTTATTGCTCAGTATTTCATTTTGAAATGGAGAGACAATTCTATTCTTATCACTAATAGCCCGTTTAGCTGATTTATTTGCCAGCTTTGAATTAATGACACTTACACCCTTTTTATTATTAATTATTGTTGATAGAGATTTAATTTTTTCTTTTGAAACATTGGCTGAGTTTTCTTTTTGAGTAGTGTTACCTGATGAAATTATTGCCTTGTCTAAATAAGAATCGTTGTTATTTGTTGTTTTACTTTCTTTTTTTAAAACATTACTTAACTGATTATTTTGAAACTTGGTGTTATTTTTTATTGAATTAAATAACCAAAATCCGCCTGATAAAAGGAAAAGAATGAGGAAGAAAAAAATCAAAATCATTCTTTTATCCTTCTTTTTTTTTGCAATCTTTTTTTCAACATTGTTCCATACAGAATCCGAAGGAGGAATTTTAAATCCATCCATGCTTTCCTGTACGTTTTTTTCAAAATTATTTGTTTCCATAACGGCCATTTTTTTCTTTAATTGAAAATTTTTCAATCCATTCTATTAATAATATCCTTGCCCGCGCGTATTGCGATCTCGAAGTGCCCTCACTGATACCCAGCATGGAAGCTATTTCCACATGTTTATAACCTTCTACCGCGTGTAAATTAAATACGGTTTGAAACCCTGTTGGCAATTGCCTTATTAATTCCGCAAGCTCCTTAGTTTGTAATATCACTTCCGGATTTTCTGTAGATACAGGGTGCAAAGGCATTTCATCGAATGAAAGCTCATAACGGTATTTTTGATTCGTTTTCAAATAATTCAATGCAGTATTTACCATGATTTTCCTGATCCAGCCACCTAATTCTCCTTCTTTTTTAAATTGTTTCAATCGTATAAACACTTTTACAAAACCTTCCTGCAATACTTCTTCCGCATCACTTACACTCTTTGTATATCTGAAACACACGCCAAGCATCTGGGGAGCAAAATGCTCATATAGCATTCTCTGAGATTCCGGCTTTTGTTTCAGGCAGTCTTTCAGTAATTGATGATAATCCATTTGGTGCATTGCTATATGTTGACAATAGTTTTTTCCATTTCGTTGCATTTAAAAGATAAAATTTTTTATAGACGCATTAAAACCCGATAGATTCAAATTTGAAATACCCGGTTTTTTTATTGATTTACCTTTGCAAACTCAAAATATAAATTTTTCCAGTATTATGAATATTCAGCAAAAAGACGAAAAATATATCTGGCATCCTTATACACATCAAAAAAGTATGCTGCGGACAGTTCCCATAGTTAAAGGTGAAAAATCTTTATTGATAGATGAAAAAGGCAATAAATATATTGACGGAATAAGTAGCTGGTGGGTAAATATCCATGGACATGGTAATAAATATATCGCCAAAAGAGTTTATGAACAAGCCAAAAAACTGGAACAGGTAATATTTACAGCATTTACACATGAGCCTGCAGTATTGCTTGCTGAAAAATTATTAAGTGTTTTGCCGGGTAATTTTTCAAAGATATTTTATACAGATGATGGTTCCACTGCCACAGAAGTGGCGATAAAAATGGCGATACAATACTGGAATAATGTAGGCGATACTAAAAGAAAAAAAGTCCTTGCATTCCATAATTCCTATCATGGTGATACTTTCGGGGCAATGAGTGTAAGCGAAAGAGGAATTTATACATCAGCTTTCCAGGATAAACTATTCGATGTAATTTTTATTGATACACCCGACGGAGAAAACATCGAGCTATTAAAAACCGAAATCGAAAAATACAAGGATCAAATTGTTTGTTTTATTTACGAGCCTTTATTGCAAGGTGCTGAAGGAATGTTGATGCATACGCCCGAAGATCTTAATGAACTTCTAAAATATTTAAAACAGGAAAAAATTATTTGTATTGCTGACGAAGTGCTTACCGGGTTTTATCGCACGGGAAAATTTTTTGCAGGAGATTATCTTGAAACAAAAGCAGATATCATTTGCCTCAGCAAAGCTTTAACAGGAGGTACGATGGCATTAGGGGTTACTGCATGCACACAAGGCATCTATGATGAATTTGTAAGTGATGACAAAACCAAAACTCTTTTTCATGGGCATTCATTCACTGCAAATCCGCTTGCGTGTACTGCGGGAATCGCAAGCTTTGAACTGATTCAAAAAAAAGAATGTTTAAAAGGTATCGAAAATATTATTTCGCATCATGAAAAATTTGCAAAAAAACTTCAAACTCTTCAGAAGAAAAATTATATAAAAAATGTGCGCCAAACCGGGACCATAATTGCTTTTGAAATCTGCACTGCTGATAAAGATGATTACTTAAATAATGTAAGCAAAGAATTTACCCCTTTCTGCATGGAACATGGCGTATATCTGCGTTCTATGGGAAATACCATTTATGTAATGCCCCCTTATTGTATTACTTCAAAGGAATTGAAAAAGGTTTATGAAGTGATTATTCAATTCATTAAAAGATTTTCAGAAAATAAAAATTAACTTTCTAATTTTCGACAGCTTTTCTTAAATTATCCAATGCGGCTTCAAATTGTGGTCCGGAGAATTTATCCAGGAATATTCCTCTTATCCTTCCCCATGGATACCAACCAAGATCCGTATTTATATTCCACGTCAATTGAGTTTGATTATTTATTTTAGGTATCAAAAAAAACTGGTAATTAACTTTTGCAGAAGATGAAGATTGCAAATTGATGGTAATAATATTTCGACTGGAATCAATCATATCAAGGGTAATATCTTTACCTTGTTTATCTTTCAAGGTTACAGAATTGAGAATATTTGGTGAAGGAGGATTTTTTATTACGGTAATATTTTCATCGGTAAAAGCGGGATACCAATTTTTCCAATTTTCAAAGTTAATGATCTGAACAAGCACTCTCTTTGGTGTGGCGTTTATTTCAACAGATTTTGTAACTGTTACTTTTGATGGAAGCAAGAGGCTGACCAAAAAGATTACAATAAATACAGTAATAATAAAAAAGAGAAAATTAAGGATGCCTTTCATATTATTCCCATTTAAAAACTTTTACAGCTACTGCATATACAACTATGCCCCACAATAATAAAATGGCTATTTCCCATCTTTCGTCCCATAAATTATTTCCATTGAAAGCTACATCGCGCAAAGCATTATTCAAATGAGTGAGTGGTAATACCTTAGCCACCCATTGCAGCCATTTGGGGAAAACATCAATAGGAAAGAATGTTCCACAAATCAAAAACTGGGGTAGTGTAACAATGTTTGCCAATGGTGGAATAGCATTGTCATTTTTGGCGATACCACTTACCACAAATCCCATTCCCATAAAAACTACCAAACCAATAAAACTTAAAACCAATAATTCAATGAAGGTTTCAAATCCATAAATCAATGTATAATCAAAGAAATAATATCCTGCAAGGATGATAACAATAGCAGTCAACATTTGAAATAATACCCTGCTAAACATTTCGCCCAGAATGATAAAAGTACGACTGATAGGCGTTGCAAAAAATCTCTTTAATACTAAAGTAGTTCTCAAACTAAAAAACATGAAGGCAACCCCAAAAACACCGGATGCCAATAATGAAAATCCTAACTGTCCCGGAAGAATAAAATCAATGGATTTATATTTTCGTATCACTGTGATATCTCTTGGAAAATTAAAATCAAAATCAGCATATACCGGCCTTTGGGGATATATTTTATTACTTATTTTATTGATCACACTCTGAACAAGCGTTATAAATTGTGGCCATTTATCATTACTTGCAGTTGTGCTTTTTATAGTGAATACATAGGGAGGAGTTCCTTTCGGGTTTTTCTGGATATTGATAATCCCTGCCAATTTTCCGCTTTGCAAGTCTTTTTTAAGTGTGCTTTGATCATTGTATTTTTCAATACTTACTCCGCGGGTAATTTCTAATGCCTTGTATAATTCATTAGTAGTGTCTGCCTTACTATCAACTGCTATTTTATAAGTTGTAAAGCCTCCACTGTTGCCCATAAAAGCAAAAACCAAAATGAAAATAAACGGAAAAGCAAAACCAAAAACTACCGCAGAAGGGCTTCTGAAAATAGCGTGTAAACTGGCTTTGGTAATCGCTAACATTGCCCTGACCTGACTATATGGTTTCATCTGAAAAAATCTATTTATAAGTGAGCAAAACTAACAGGGAAAAAATAAAAATAAGGAAAAAATTTAAAAATCAAAGACAAATGACGTATCTTTATAAGACAAATGGCATTTTATGAAAAAGAAAAAAACAAACTTTGAATACGATATTAAACCAACTATGGCCGAAGAACCCAGGGCACTTTATAGTTTATCACAATATTCAAAAATAACTAAAGATTTTACTTTCAACGATTTTAAAAAAATTACTGAAAAAGTGGATTTTACACAAAAAGAATGGTCTGAAATTATTCATATTTCAGAAAGGACACTTCAACGTTATGCTCATAAGAATGGCGAATTTAATACAGGAGTGATTGACAGAATTCTTCAAATAAATAAAGTTTTGCAACATGGTAAAGAGGTTTTTGGAAGCTATGAAAAATTTAATCTTTGGCTCCGTGGAAATCCATATATGCTGGAAGGACGATTATCCATACATTCGCTTGCAAGTATAGAAGGCATTAATAATGTACTTACCCAATTGGGAAGAATAGAACATGGAATTTTAGCATGATAGTATTCAGACTCACTACCGGTAAATATGCAAATGATATTTCCGGAACAGGTGCAAAAATATATGGTGGCCGGTGGAATCCTGTAGGATTAGCCGGTTTATATGCTTCTCAATATATTTCTTTGGCTATACTCGAAATTCTTGTCAGGGCTACGAAAGCAACCTCGCCCGATTCTTATACACTTACCTCTTTTGAAATTCCGGATAACGGGGTTTATCAGGTTCAAATGAAAAAAATAAAAAATAACTGGAAATTTGATCTTAAATATACACAAGGAATCGGTGAAGATTTTTTAAATGAAAATAAATCAGTTAGCCTGCAAGTACCTTCTGCAATTGTGCCACAGGAAAATAATTTCTTATTAAACCCACTCCATCCCGATTTTAAAAAAGTAAAAATTATATCCTCTGAATTACTAGAACTTGATAAAAGATTAATTATACAATAAAATGAATACGGCATTCTTAATCACTGGAGGCAATATCGGCAATAGAAATCAAAATCTGCAAACTGCTGCATCTTTAATTGAAGAACAAATAGGCCCGATTATTAAAAGCTCAAAAATATATGAAACAGATGCCTGGGGAATTACTGATCAGCCCACTTTTTACAACCAGGTTCTCATCATAGAAAGTAAATATTCTGCCAGGGAAGTGATGCGCAAGATCTTAAAAATTGAAGAAAAAATGGGTAGGATAAGAAGTATTAAAAACGCAGCCCGTATCATTGATATTGACATTTTATTTTTTAATGATGAAATCATAAATGAACCCAATCTTATTATACCGCATACTGAAATAGGTAATCGCCGTTTTGTATTAATACCTTTAAATGAATTAGCTCCTGAAATGGTTCATCCTCTTTTCAAAAAAAGTATTCATGAATTATTATCCACAACCAAAGATGAATTGAATGCAATACCATTGCCCTCTTTGCCATAATATCAACAATTCAAAAATACTAATCCTGGTTAATTCCCCAAATTCAGAATTGAGGTGCTATTTTTGATGAGAATTTTTTTATTGAATAAAAAGAATGAAATATAATTTCATCACTATCGAAGGGAATATAGGTGCGGGTAAAACCACGCTTGCCCATTTATTGAGTAAACATTTAAATGCACGGCTGATCCTGGAAGAATTTGCAGACAATCCTTTTTTGCCAAAGTTTTATGAAAATAAGCAGCAATATGCTTTTCCACTTGAACTTTTTTTTATGGCAGAGAGATATAAACAGTTGAAGGAACTTCTACAAACAAAAGATTTATTCCACAATATTACCATTTCCGATTATCTTTTTACCAAATGTCTTCTTTTTGCCAAAGTAAATCTGGCCCAAGAAGAGTTTTTATTGTATCAGAAATTATTCGATATTATCAATCCGCAATTGGTACAACCCGATCTATTGATTTATCTTCATTCCCCTATTTCTAAATTAAAAGAAAACATCAGAAAAAGAAACCGTCCTTATGAACAATCTATCCAATCGGAATATCTTTTTTCTTTACAGGAAACCTATACGCAATATATTAAACAGCATAATATTAAAACGCTTTTCATTGATGCTACCAACGCTGATTTTTTAGGAAATGAAAAACATTTGCAGGCTGTTTTGAATGCCTTAGAAAAAGAATATGATAACAGTCCCAACTATTTAATGCTTCCCCAAACAGAAAAATTAGATGCACCTTAAAACTAACCCGTTTGCTTCAATAAAGGTTGTTGAATACCGTAATTTGCTTATAGGGAGGTTTGCATTTATTATGGGATTAAGAATGATGGCAACTCTCATTGGATGGTGGATTTATCTTCTCACAAATGATCCCTTCGCGATTGGCTTAGTTGGTTTATCAGAAGTAATTCCCGCTCTATCCCTGGCTTTATACGCCGGACATATAATAGACCAAAGTGAAAAAAGAAAATTGTTGCTGAAAGGAATCATTTTTTATTTCCTGGCTGTAGTTGCATTAATTTTTATATCAAGTCATTATACTTCACAACATTTAAGTAATCATTGGATTGCTATTTGCATTTATCTTGTTATTTTTTGCACTGGAATTTTTCGGGCTTTTACCGGACCGGTTTTCAGTGCAATCATAGCTTACATTGTTCCACGTGATGATTTACAAAATGCTACCACCTGGAGTCAGGGAACATGGCTTTCTGCATCAGTTACAGGACATGCAACCGGAGGGTTCTTAATTGCAATTATAGGCATTAATTACACACTAATTACAATAAGTGGCTTAATACTGATTGCCTTTTTCTTTTTATAGAATAAATCGTTTAAGTCGTGAATGCCATGTGATAAACAGGAGCACTCTTAATCATCCTTACCACGAGGTTGTGAAATATAGTTTTATCAAATCCCCGTCTGTTAAAGCGATAAAAGAATTCATTCAGGTACGCC
>DATKQQ010000353.1:0-11222 GCA_035532615.1 Hanamia sp. | reverse complement strand
CGAGTTGATTGGGGCTTACATAACCCGGAGTTGATGCACGCTTTCTGGAGGGGCCTTTTAGAATTTCCTTGCATTTGAATTTGATTTTTAATTCTCTATCCCAAATGTAGCAATGCTTTGCGAGTTATTCTGCAAACCCTAATTATTGCCAGAGAATAAATTCCCAAACGAATGCCTTGCCAGGTATAGCCGGTTGCAAGAAGATATACGGTTAATGGTAGCCAGATGATACCCGTTCCCACTATTGGAATCAGAGATGCCACGCCTGTAAGAAAACCCCAAACCCCAAAATCATTTACTCCAAAAATAAAATAGCCTAATGTGCCTACCAAACCCTGTATGATAGCAAGCATAGGAATTCCAATAGCGTTTACTCTTATCATAAGGTCGGTCTCTGCACTCAACTTTTCCCGGTTTGTATCAGCATGTAGTACAAAACGAAAAGCATCAAAAGCAGGTTGGTAATAAAATTTGCCGTACCGGTTAAAAGAATTGGGAGTTTACCCGCCAGGTTAGACTATCACTACTTATAAATTCAATTCCTGTTGCTTCCTTTATTTTTTGAGAAAAGCTTTTGACAGCCACAATTAGCTGAACCGGATCGTTGAAAAGAGCTACGAGCTTGGGTAAAAGCATTACCACAGCAAAATAAACCGGAAGGCAAAAAAAAAATAGTATAACCAAGAATAAAAAGAAAGGCCGTCCACCCGGGGGCGCCATTTTCTTTTTTCAGTCAAATAGAAGTAAGATTTTTTGCTAAGTATATACAAAGTAACAGACCCTAAAACTCCGGGTAAAAAAATAAAAAAATGTTTTAGGATTAATATCCCAATCAGAATGATAATACCTAATAAGATGATTTGTCGAAGGCGATCATTGAAACCATTCATTAAATAAAAATACTAAGAAAGATGCGTAATAAACCTTGGAATGCAAATTTGTATTTGGTAAAATTTAATCCTTCCAAACCGATAATCCCTCACTGCAATTGGCGCAAATGTCAATGTTCTTGCGGCTTGTAGTAATATCTTTACGAAATTTTTTGTATTTATCATTTTGCCATATCTCTTTGAAAGATTGGTTTTTCAGATCGCCTAATTGATGTGTAGCGTCTTTATCAAAACAGCAAGGAACTACCATTCCATCCCAGGTTATTACATTTGCCTGCCATAGTTTCCAGCAATGATTTTGCAATTTATTTTTCGCCGCGTGTTTTCCTTCTTTATTCTTTTTATAACGGCTGTACTTTTCATTTTCAGGAATCAGTTGATTCGGATCATTTTCGTAATCGTATATTTGGGCAGTTTTAAAACGAACTTCATCAACGCCCACTTCTTTTGCAAGCTTTTTTACATCTTCTATCTGGTGTTGATTGGGCCTTACTACGAGGAATTGAAAAAATACAAATGGTGTTTTACTCTTTAATTCTTTTTTCCATTTTACAATATTTCTGGCGCCTTCAATTACTGTATCAATATTTCCTTCGCGGCGATATTGTTGGTAAACTTCCTGCGTAGTGCCATCAAGTGAAATGATTAACCTATCCAGTCCGCTCTCCACGGTTTTCTTTGCCATCTCATCTGAAAGAAAATGCCCGTTGGTAGAAGTGGCCGTGTATAATCCCTTGGAAGATGCATAAGAAACCATTTCCAAAAAATTTTTATTGAGATAAGGTTCACCCTGGAAATAAAAGATCAGGTAAAGAATATCTTTATAAATATCATCAATGGTTTTGGTAAAAAAATCCTTTTTCAACATTCCCCTGGGCCGGGTAAATTGTCTTAATCCACTCGGGCATTCAGGGCATTTCAAATTACAGGAAGTAGTAGGTTCAAAAGAAATAGATATAGGTAAACCCCACTGTACAGGTCTTTTTATTAATCTTGTAATATAATAACTGGAAAGTACTTTTGAAGCATTCCAAAATCTTCTAATGGTAAGTTTTTTTAAAAAGTTAGTACTATCATTATAATTCACCTTAGGCATAAGGTCAAAGATAATACCTAAAAGGCCAGGAACAATTACAATGAATTGTGAGAAACGGAATTATCCTGACTTGAAGAATCAAAAGTAGCCAGTTGTATTAAAGGAGATTCATTGAAGTTTAAATTTCCCTTTAAAAAATTATGATAGTTGGCAGCAATTACATTGAGTGCAATAAATCTCATAACAAAAAGTTGGGTTTCTGTGGGCAAATATTTTTTAATATCCCAAAAATCAGCATTTGGTGTACGGCTTTTTTTCATATCAACTTCTACCCGTCCTACACCACAATTATAAGAAGCTACTGCCAGCAAAAGATCTCCATTAAAATATTTAATCTGATCCCGAAAATATTTGGCTGCGGCAATTGTTGATTTTGTGAAATTCTTTCTTTCATCATATTTTCCTTTCGTTTTTAAACCATAATCTCCCGCAAGCTCACTCATAAATTGCCAATACCCTACAGCGCCAACAGAAGAAACTGCGTTTGCATTAAAATTGGATTCTAACGCAGGTAGCATTTCCAACACATCCGGAACACCATATTTGTCAAAAATACTCTTCGCTTTAGGAAAAAAGTCTTTCCCTTTATGGAACATGTGTATGATATATTCTCTTTCATGTCTTGCATAATGTTTCACATATTCTTTACTTTCATTACGATGTTCTACAAGAATTTCAGGATAAACCACCCAATGAGGATTCCTTATCAATGTCCTTTGAATATGAACATTTGCAGATATTACAGCATCTGCAATTGGAGAAAGGGAATCTGTAGAATTTATTTCAGCCGGAAAGCCGAATAAATTTTTTGCGGAAGTGCTAAAGCCAATTATAAAAAAAATTATAATCAACGATAATAAGCTCTTTGATTGAATACTTTTCATTTAGAATTTTTTTCGAGTCAAATAAATTATTACACGTTATTTAAAACGCCGGTTTCTCAAAAGTTGCCGGTTTCCAAAGAATTGGGATTGAAGGATTGAGAGAATATTTATAAAAAAAAAGTATGAACTTTAATTTTATGTAGGTATGTATTGCAAAAACTATGCAAATTTACCCTGCAGAATTTTAAGATGCAAGTTTTTGGCTTATTTATCCCATTAAAACTAGTATATGAAGAAAATATTTATCTTTATAACATTTTTGTATTCAACGTCTTATGCCCAAAATGGTGTTAATAACTTTGATATCATAAAAAAAACAAAAGAAATTGCATTTAACGAGAGCCAGGCCTTCTCAAGGATGAAAAACATAGCAAAAAGGACGGCTGCTTCTTTCAATTTTGATGTGAAATATTACAGATGCGAATGGAAAACAGACCCTGCAGTGCGATATATAAACGGAAAAGTTACTTCTTATTTTGTTATTACTTCAGCCACTAATTATATTATATACGATTTATCGGATTCTTTGCATGTTGATAGTGTGAAAGAACAAGATCATATTCTTTCATTTTCTCAGAAGCCTGACAATTCGGTTCAAATCAATTTCAACGGAACAAAACCAGAAGGAGATTTTGATTCGATAAGTATTTTTTACCAGGGTGTTCCGCCAAATACCGGTTTTGGCTCTTTTGTAAATTCCATTCACGACAGTATTCCAATAATGTGGACATTAAGCGAGCCTTATGGCAGCCGCGATTGGTGGCCGTGCAAAAACGGACTTGATGACAAAGCCGATTCTATTGATGTTTACATCACTGCCCCTTCTCATTACTCAGCGGTTTCGAATGGTTTGCGTCAAAGTGAAATAATTGATGGCACAGAAAAAATTACACATTGGAAACACCGCTATCCTATTGCAGCTTACCTGGTATGCATGGCAGTAACCAATTATTCAGAATTTATAAATCATGTTCAAATAGCAAACACTAATTTGCTGATGCAAACCTTTTGTTATCCTGAAAGCCTTACTTTATTCCAAAATAATACTCCTTTTGTTTTAGCAGAATTACAATTTTATAGTAACATTTTCGGGCCTTATCCTTTTTTAAAAGAGAAATACGGACAAGTACAATTTGGATGGGGCGGTGGAGAGGAACACCAGACTTCCACTTTTATAGTAAATCCCGAAGAAGCTCTAATGGCGCATGAGTTGGGCCATCAATGGTTTGGTGACAAAGTTACCTGCGGCTCCTGGCAGGATATTTGGCTTAACGAAGGATTTGCCACTTTTCTTGCAAGCATGTATATGGAAAACAAGTATCCTTTAACGGCAACCAGTATACGGAAAAGCGAGATAGTCAGTATTACTTCTGTTACCAATGGTTCGGTATTTGTAAATGACACGACTAATGTGAATCGCATTTTTGACTCGAGGCTTACTTATACCAAAGGATCACATCTTTTATATATGTTGAGATGGATATTGGGGGATAGTGTTTTTTTTAGGGGAATGAGAAGTTATTTAAATGATTCGACATTGAGTTATGGTTTTGCAAGAACCAAAGATTTTCAAAGAAACTTAGAAAGGGTAAGCGGATTGGATCTAAACTATTTTTTTAATGATTGGTTTTACGGACAAGGTTATCCATCATATGATGCAAAGTGGACACAGATAGGAAATGATTATGTAAAAATAAAAATGAATCAAACCACTTCTGATCCTTCTGTTAATTTTTTTGCTTTGCCTGTGGCATTACAATTTAAAAATGCTACTCAACAAAAAACGGTTATTATAAATAATACTTTTAATGGTGAAACCTTTTTTGAAAATATCGGATTTGTTGCAGATTCGGTAATTATAGATCCCAATTATTGGCTGATAACAAAAAATAATACTTCAGAAAAAGTAAACGATGATGTGAATGGAAACAATGTCATTCAGGTTTTCCCTAATCCGGTAATTAATAATTTTTATTTGTATTTAAGGAATTTTAATTCAACAGAAGTACATATTAAAATTTTTGATA
The DNA here is from genome assembly GCA_035532615.1 of Hanamia sp. GTDB lineage: Bacteria > Bacteroidota > Bacteroidia > Chitinophagales > Chitinophagaceae > Ginsengibacter. The sequence goes on along the minus strand of DATKQQ010000353.1, from coordinate 6,325 downwards.
GCAGGGGCAGATTAATGTTGAAAAGGGATTTGCCAATTAGCAATTCATTGTTTTATGAATTAAATGTGGAGACATTTTCTTCGGGAATTTATTTTATAAAAATACAAACAGATAATGGTGTTAAGTTTGTAAAGAAAATCCTCAAGCAATAAAAGAAAATAAGAAAACCTCTTGTGTCACGAAGAAAAAGAAAAAGAAAATCACATTCATTTTTTGAAATAATTTTTTGGCTTTGCCTGGTAATAATCAGCACTTATTTTGTAGTAAATATTTTTATTATTAAACCGCATATTTTTTATCCCGGCTTTCAAATTGAAATTCCATCTGGCTATGATATTCATGGTATTGATGTGAGCCGCTACCAAAGCGTAGTAAATTGGAAAGAAGTAAAAAACATGGATGATAATGGAATCAAAATAGGTTTCGCATTTATAAAAGCCACCGAAGGAACCAGTATAGTAGATGAACAATTCAGACGAAACTGGATTCAGGCAGAAGAACAAAATATTCCAAAGGGTGCCTATCATTTTTTTGTCCCTGGAAGAAATGCGCAAAGGCAGGCAAATAATTTTATACAAATAGTAAACCTAAAAGAAGGAGATTTACCACCGGTGATTGATGTAGAAAAAAGTGGTAAAATTTCTGTAACAGAATTGCAAAAGGAAGTAAAGGCATGGTTAAATGCGGTTGAGAATCATTATAAAGTTAAACCGATTATTTATACCAATATTGATTTTTATCAAAGGTATTTTCAAACCGGGTTTGAAGAATACCCGCTTTGGATCGCACATTATTTACAACCTGATAAACCACGAATTGAAACCAAATGGAACTTTTGGCAACATAATGAAAATGGCCGTGTTGATGGGATAAATGGCCCGGTTGATTTTAATGTTTTTAATGGAGATAGTATAGATTTCAATGAGCTTCTGATTCGATAGTTTACTATTTTTCTTCAACCCAATATCTTGTTTTATAAGGATAAAATATTTCTTGTTGCTAGTGCAATCGTATTTTTAAATTGCTTTTTCTTTCCATCCTTATTAAAAATTTAAGTGTAAATAATGTATATGCCCTGTGGCAATTTTTGATTTTTATCATTCAACCCATCCCAGCGATAATACCCTTTAATGAATTTTTTTTGAGATAACGGACAGGCCTGCCCGAAGCATCGAAAATGGTAATATTGGCTACATATCCCGGGGAAGGAAAACTATAATTGATAGTTGCGAAATCATCATGTCCATCATTATCAGGAGAAAAAATTTCAGGAGAAATGGTTATCTCTCCGGATACTTCATCAATCATTTTATTTTGAGAATTTTTATAGCCAGGTGTGTCGTAGCCCACAGAAGTGGCTGCCGAATGAAAATTATTTTGAACTGAAGGGGCATCATAATCTATTCTTTCAAGAGCGACTCCTTTTGTGTTATTCAATAATGCAAAATGCCATTTGTCTGAATAATTTACTTCGTCTAAAATATTTCCCTGTTCATTTAATATGATTACGTTGCCTTTATCGTTAGGAAATGAAGGCATCATTTTTATTTTTAAAAAAGCATCAAGATCTGTGGTATTATATTGATTTTTTACAACATCGGGGTCTGTGGTTATCACAAGGTAATCTCCGGGAAAAAGCAGATAACCGTTTGCACTCAATTGCTGAATACTGCTAATTACATTGCTGCTGTTACGATTTGCGATAAATACTTTACTGACGTCAACAATCTTTTGAGAACGATTATACAGTTCTACATAATCGACACCTAAGGGCAAAGGATTAAAAAGAATTTCATTAATAACTAAATCAAAGCTATCAGCCCTTTGTGATAAACCAAATCTTGCCCAATTCTTTTCACTGATAATATTTCCCGAGCAATCTGAAATATTTTTTGCTCTTACCTGGTAAATCGTTCCTTTAGTTAGCGGGTTATTTAGAGTAATTTTTACTTTATCAAATAAGGGCGGAATGGCAATTGCGTTTAATGCTGCTAACCCGTTATCAAAATTGTAATTCTCTATAGTAGCAGATCTCTGGCTATCAACCGTTTCATTAAAATATAATGTTATTGTTGTTGAATTGTTAGTAAAGGCTCTTAATAAATTCGGAGGATTATCATCTTTATTATTTCCATCAACAGAATTTTTTCTCCCGGCGTGCCGCCAATTTTGTCATTACTTGCAGTCCAGTTGGAATAGCCACTGCATGGATTTTTGGTATCAATCATTTCCAAAGACCAGCCGCCCCCCCTTTTTCAATTCATTAGGATACCAGTCTGAAGAATACTGCACTGCGTGAATCATTTTTCCATTTGCATCGGCTATTGAAATCAGATCACCTGCATTATCAAGGGAAGGGAAATTGGTAACACTTATTGTTTTTCCGAAAGAAGATAAATTGGGTAAAGCCGATGCCGCGCACACAATCACAAAACTATCGGACTGTAATACAAAATCTGCCATTGGCCCACTTGTTCCGGTTAAATCACTTAATCGCCATCCTTTTAAATTGATTGAAAAAAGAGAATTATTTTTTAGTTCAATCCATTCATTATTGGGTAAACCAACTTCAGGAGTCGGATCAGCCATGATCTCATCTATAACAATATCGTATTGTTGAGGAATATAAAAACTAAATGTAACCAATCCATTATTAATGGCATTACCGGAAAGATCTTTTACTCCGGTAATTTTTAAAGTATAAGCCTCACCGTTAATGAATATATCCTCGAACGTAAGATGCACTAATGCAGAGTTTTGTAGATCTGCGATAACGGACTTTGGCATCCCTAATCCTTTATCAGCGAAGTAATTTGAAAACAAAATACTGCTTTCACGATCTAAAGATTCATCAAAAAGTACATCAAGGGTTGTGGAAGAAGTGGTAACTGCAGATCGAATGGAAGGAGGAGTTACATCAGGAATATAATTTTTAATCTCAATATCGTCGAAAAAGTGTTTTTTAAAAAAGGCTGTTGTGTTTTGCTTTATTAAAAAGCCAAAAAAAGAAGAAGTAGTAGTAAAAGTATCATCTGCTACAGACCCTTCACTGATATAGGAATTCCCGGTTCCGCTTGGATCCCTGAGAAGAACCTAATGATTTGCAGCATCACGGGTCACCTTAATTTTCATAACATTACTACTGTGATTTAGAATTCCATTTTCACCATCAATAATTTTTGTAATTGCGCCATTCAAATCTTTTCGATAAAGGCTTATTTCATCATCTGTATTTCCTATTCTAATAAAATAGCCTTGATTAGAAGAAGCGCTTAAATCGCTGGAAGAAGATGTCAGAAAGACGTCAATGTAATTTGCAGATGAAGGATTAAAATTTATTTTTATCCAAAATTCCGATTGGGCCAAAGTTGCAAGAGAATTGGCAGTAACCAGATAAAAGCTACTGTTAGCTATTGTATCATTACTTTGCAATTGAAATGAAGAATTTACATCAAAAGCCTTTGAATTTCCAACCCACTGAGGATTGTTGGTAAAATCACCAATCATTAAAGTTTTCGATTACCTGAACATGACCAGATTTCCCTGATAACAATAGATAAATAAGAATTATTATTATATTTCTCATAAACAGAGAGGTTTATATTAAAGATAAGCACTTTATTTTATCATAAAAACAGAATGAATTAAATTTGCATCTTCAAAAAAATAAAAAATGAAAATCGCAGTGGTGGGCGCTACCGGACTTGTAGGCAGCAAAATGTTGCAGGTGCTCGAAGAAAGAAATTTCCCGGTTACTGAATTGATTCCTGTGGCATCTGAAAAATCCATAGGAAAGGAAGTAAGTTTTAAAAATAAAAAATATAAAGTAGTATCGGCAGATGATGCAATAGCCGCCAAACCTGATATCGCGTTATTTTCTGCAGGAGGTGGTACTTCACTTTTACTCGCACCAAAATTTGCAGAGGCAGGAATTACCGTTATTGATAATTCTTCGGCATGGCGAATGGACCCTTCTAAAAAATTAGTGGTCCCCGAAGTGAATGCTAATGTGCTGACCAAAGAAGATAAAATTATTGCCAATCCTAATTGTTCAACCATTCAAATGGTGCTGGTTTTAAATCCACTCCATAAAAAATATGCTATAAAAAGAGTGGTGGTTTCTACTTACCAGAGTGTAACCGGAACTGGCGTGAAAGCCGTGCATCAAATGGAAAATGAAAGGAATCATATAAATGGTGAAATGGCTTACAAATATCCAATTGATAAAAATGCACTTCCTCACATTGATGTTTTTTTGGAAAATGGCTACACTAAAGAAGAGATGAAAATGGTGAATGAAACCAGAAAGATTATTGGTGATAATTCAATTCAATTAACTGCAACATGCGTGCGAATTCCTGTTGTGGGCGGCCATAGCGAGAGCGTGAATGTTGAATTTGAAAATGATTTTGATCTTGATGAAGTAAGGAAAATTTTATCTGCTTCCCCAGGAGTAGTGGTTCAGGATGATGTAGAAAATTTCATCTATCCTATGCCGTTAACAGCACACGAAAAGGATGACACTTTTGTAGGAAGAATCCGCAGGGACGAGTCTCAGCCAAAAACCCTCAACTTTTGGGTTGTGAGTGATAATCTCAGAAAAGGAGCAGCTACCAATGCAGTACAGATTGCAGAATTTTTAATAAAAAATAATATGATTGGTGAACCTGTACACGGTTCTTTATCTTCTGTGGAAGTATAAAAATTGTTAAAAAATCAGGGAGGTATTAATGACTTTTTGTAGAGTTGTTAATACCTTTTTTACTAATTCGAATTTGGAGTTTCTTCTTCAAAAATATTAAATAGGGCTTACTTCAACTTACTCAGGGCCTCACTTAATTGAGCAAGCATTGCTGGAATTTCTTCTTTCTTGCAGGTTCCCACACTCAACCTGTACCAATCAGAATCTTTTGATGCGCCGAAAGCATAGAAAGGAACTACAGCCAGCTTTGCTTCATTTAAAATGTATGAAGTAACTTCCGATTGTGTTGAAAGAACATCCCCGTTAGTTATTTTTTTACCTGCAAGGCTCAATTGAATAGTAAGATAAATAGCGGCTTGCGGAGCACACGCATCTACAGAAAACCCTTCTGATTTTAATTTCTGAAATCCTTCATAAATAAGGTGTAATCTTTCTGAAAGCTCTTTTTTATAATTGACAAAATAATCATCAATTACTTTGTCTTCTAATAAGAATTTTGCTGTAGCATGTTGCTCTGCCATCGGGCTCCACGCACCCAGGTGACTATTGATTGCTTTCATTTTTGAAAGTACATTTTCTGGCCCCAAGGCCCAACCCACACGCACTCCTGTTGCCGCAAACGCTTTACTGATTCCATCAATAAAAATGGTATAATCTTTCATTTCGGGTCGCAGGCTCACTGGGTTATAATGAACCGTATCGCCAAATGTAAGTGTCCAGTACATTTGATCATACATTACATATAATTTCTTTTGATCATTTTCCCTGCGATTATTTTCTTCAAGCACCATATCGCAAATTTTTTCCAGGTCTTCTTTTTTAAAAACGGTTCCTGTGGGATTTAATGGAGAGCACAATGCAATAAGCGTGGCATTCTGAATGTGTGGTTTTATATCTTCTGCTGAAGGCATAAAATTATTTTCTCGCGTCGCTTCTATAACTATATGCTCACCTTCTGTAAAATGGACGTAATGATTATTGTTCCAACTTGGAACTGAATAAATTACTTTATCGCCTTTATCAACTATTGCACGATACAATGCATAAATAAGAGGACGCCCGCCCGCGGCGATCAAAATTTCATTGGTATTAAAATCAAGGCCTTCTCTTTGTTTTATAAATTTTGAAACTGATTCTCTTAAAACAATAATTCCATCAGCAGGCGGATAATTAGTCAATTTATTTTGATAAGCTTCAATTATTTCCTGTTCTAATCTTTTGGGAATTGGAAAAATGGAAGAATCAAAATCGCCAATGGTGAAATTGTAAATTTTATTTCCGTTTTTTATTTTGGCTTTTATATCTGCGCCTAGCTTAACTATTTCGCTGCCTATCAAAGATTCAGCCAAGCGGCTAAGTTTTTGGTAAGGTTTCTTTCTTGCTGGTTGACTATTGACAATGTTTTCTTTCATGGTATAATATAAAATTACTTATAAATTCCCAATTTAAAATTGGCTCATTATAGAACCGTATAAAAAAATATAGGTATATACGCTTAGGCCGCCCAAGAGGAAAAAAAGAGCTAATTTAGCTCAATGGATAAAAAGTTTAGGTTTGTAGGTGTGAATTCTATAAAATTTAACCGGCACTTTAAAGACGACGCAAGTTGTTATGAATATTTAG
>DATKQQ010000352.1:0-13732 GCA_035532615.1 Hanamia sp. | reverse complement strand
AGATTCAGTTGTGTATGAAAAGGGGATAAAAATATCGGATGAAGCGTTAGCAAAAGTCAATATGATTAAAGATGATTTTCACGGGGAATGGAATTATATAATCAAACCTAAAGTGTAAACCTTATTCCGTAACAACTCCTTAGTTGGTCAATTGCATCCGGATCTTTACCTGCAAAATGATTCTGAGAGAAATGATAAGAAACCCACCCTGCCAGCTCGCCCCCTGCTGAAAAGCCCATTACACGCAGCCTTGATGTGTCTATATTAAATTCTTTCGCACGGCTTTTTACCAGCCGCTTGGCACGGAAAATATCCTGCCAGGCATTTTCCTCTTTATAGGGAGAGTTTTCCATCCGAAACAAACGATATTTTAAAACAAAGGCAGTCACACCTAAGCTGTTGAGAAATTTAGCGGCATCTCTTCCTTCTGCATTGTACACCAAATTAGTAAACCCACCTCCGGGGCACACCACCACTGCAGTTCCCGTTGCTTTATCTTTTGGCGGAAGAAAAACTGTGATAGATGGATTATTGATATTCCTTACCCACCAATCTTTTGCCTGCTCCGGCTGGTTCTTTAGATTTTCAAAACCGGGAGCGCCATCTTTCCATAATGGAATGACGAGGGAACTGTCCTGGGCGGCAGTATGCATTGAAACTGCTGATAAAACAATAAGCAAAAGGGCTATTTTATTAAAGGCATTTTTTATCATAATGTGTTATTTTATTTTGAATCAGTTTATTGTTTTACAATATTTTAAGACAGCTTCAAAAACCTGTTTGCGCAAAGGATTTAAATCACAATAATAATCACTTTAGTTTAAAAGTAATTGCGGGGAGCCAAAATAAATTTTATTCTTCTCGTTTATGTTCATGGTGACGAACCTGTCCGCCTTAGGCTGAGCAATCTGTTAAATATGAGCAAAGGCGTAAGGATAAGATTGCTTTGTGCCTCGCAATGACGGACACAGAAAAACTTCTAATCCATTAAACGAGATTCCTCGCAATGACGAAAAAAGTTATGAATCGCGAGGATGCACTCCCCCCTCTCCCTTGGGGGTCGGGGGTGAGGCTGGTTTTGCTTTGCCAAAATAAGCGCGTCTAAACCTTATCCGTTTTTCTAAAAAAGGCTTTCTTGTTTTACCCAATATTTTTTCTTCATTTATTTTTTATTATAATGAAGTACTTTCATTGGCTAAAAATAAAATGTTTTGAAAACTTTTACTCAATCTTTTGCCACGTTGCTGGTTCTTATTCCGGCGTTCTCTTTTAGCCAGGTTACGGACCGCATCAAACTCAACCAGGAAGGTTTTTATCCTAACGCCCAGAAGGTGGCAGTAGTAACCGGTGAAATTGCCGATGGCCAGTTCTATGTTACTTCCACTAATTTAAGAGACACCGTTTTTGCCGGAACATTAAGCGTTCAAAAACAATCCGCTTATTCTTCTACCGTAACCAGGATTGCGGATTTTTCACCCGTTATAAAGAAAGGAAGCTTTGTGGTTTGTGTGCCGGGCGTAGGAAATTCTTATGTTTTCAGCATCTGCAATGATGCGAACAGGAACGCGGCAAGAGCGGTATTGAAAGGATTTTACTACCAGCGCGCTTCCATGCCGTTGCTGGAAAAATACGCAGGAAGATGGCACCGCTCTGCAGGCCATCCCGATACCAAAGTTTACATTCACCCTTCTGCAGCTTCAGCCGCCCGGCCTGCGGGCACGGTGATCTCCACACCTGGTGGCTGGTACGATGCAGGCGATTATAATAAATACATTGTGAATTCTGGAATAACGATGGGCACTTTGTTATCAGCTTATGAAGATTTTCCGGCTTATTTTAAAAATTTAAAAACCAATATTCCCGAAAGCGGTGACAACGTTCCGGATATTTTGAATGAAGCGATCTATAACCTTCGCTGGATGCTGAGCATGCAGGATCCCAATGATGGCGGGGTTTATAACAAATGCACCAACGCCGCTTTTGATGGAATGGTAATGCCCGGCGTTACACAGGCAAAAAGGTATGTAGTGCAAAAAGGCACTGCTGCTACATTGGATTTTGCGGCTGTAACGGCGCAGGCTAGCCGCATACTCCGTAAATTTAAAAAAGAATTGCCGGGGTTGTCCGACAGTTGCCTTGCAGCTTCCAAAAAGGCATGGGCGTGGAGTTTACTACATCCGGACCTTGCCTACAATCAATATGAGATCAATAAAAAGTTTACACCTCAAATTACCACCGGTGGTTATGGAGACTTTCATTTTGAGGACGAATGGATGTGGAGCGCTGCCGAACTTTATATTACTACAAGAGATAAAAAATATTACGATACGGTGGAAGCTCATTTGAGCGATAAAGTGTCGCTACCTGGTTGGAGCAATGTTGGTATGCTGGCTTATTATTCTTTTCTGCGTTTCAGAAATCAATTGCCTTCTTTTGCAAACCACACTCTTCAATTAATGAAACAAAAAGTTTTGAGCATTGCGGACGACTATATTCAGCATGTGGCTGTCAATGCATTTAAAACTGTGATGGGACAAAATAAAAGGGATTTTAGCTGGGGCAGCAACGGGATAGCAGCCAACCAGGGAATTCTGTTGATCAATGCTTACCTGCTGACGCATGTAAAAAAATATGTGGATTATGCATTAACGAACCTGGATTATTTATTGGGAAGAAACGCAACGGGATATAGTTTTGTTACCGGCATAGGAAGTAAATCAACCATGAACCCGCATCATCGCCAATCTGTTGCCGACGGCGTTACCGACCCTGTGCCCGGCTTGATGGCCGGCGGGCCAAATCCCGGCATGCAGGATCATTGCCATTACGATTTTACAGAACCTGAAACGGCTTATGCAGATATTTCCTGCGCGTACGCTTCCAATGAAATTGCGATCAACTGGAATGCGCCGATGTTGTATTTATCCAATGCGATCGAAGCGTTGCAAAGCAAGGTTGGTTATTCAGCAAAATAAAATCTTTTTTACTTTCTGGCTTGCGTTCAGTGGCTTTCATTCAGGAGTTTCTTACAATCAGTCAGGCCGCGAAAGAAAGCGGCCCGACGGGATCAATGTTTTTGACGTCAACTTAGAGCATTCACTACAAATTCAACTCCCCACTTCCCAAATGCATTTCTTTTTGAATAGCACTTGGCTGGTAAGGGCTGGGAGGCATTGGCGTACTTTCAATTCTTTCTTTAGCTGTAATCGAAATAGTCAGGACCGGTTGTTTATGTTGTGCAATCAGCCATACATCTGCAGTGCCTTTCCAGGAGTCAACATTATTATTTTTACCCAATTCAAAACGAAAAGTATGTGCGCCATTTTTATCTCCGGTTAATACAAACGAGTAAGCACTCCACATCCCTTTCTGATGTTGCATGGTGGCTTTTACTTCTGTGCCATCCACGAGCAACTTCCCTTCCGGAAAACTTTTGCCCTGGTAAGCGCTGTCAGGATGAAGGAAAACGACAAACCTCGGTTGCAAATCATTTTTATCTAAAGTTAATTTAGCATCCATTTCGGAACCATTAAAAGACAACTGCTTTGATTGCAGGATGGATATATCATTTTGCACAGGTAATACCAGGTCATCTGTTTTTGCAGAAGAACCATTGACTTTTACCCCTGATACCAATGCCGGATTTAAAATGGAAACCTGGCCGCCAGATTGCAATACCTCTATTTTATATTGCCGGTCTTTTTCGTCTTCTACGTTAAAGGTAACTCCTGCCACTAAAGGCCTTCGGGCAGAATCCACAGGATACACTTCGTAAACCGCTGATTCGTATCCCGCCAAAGGAATATCAACTGTGGCTCCTGCGGCATACAAACCAGGCGATATCCAACGGGTAGGATACACGCGTTCCAGCACCAATGAATTGGCTGAAGGATTGATACCGTACTTCGGATCTAATTTTACGTGTATGCTTTGCTGTTGTATTACCGGGTTACGAACGGCAATAATGCTTTTATTATTTTTACAGTGAATATACCCGTAAGCTTCTCCCTGGCCCGGATCTCCGCCTATCATGTCGGTATTTACCAGCACCGGAAAACAATTCTCAGCCCATTTTAATGATTTACTGAGTGCAGTCCATTCGCCTTTATTCAACAGATCAGGAGAAATATATAACTCATACATAGTAACCCCCCGGCCAAAATAAAACATGGCATCATCAGTAAATTTAGATAACGGATCATCCGCTCCGCCTATCTCATTGAGGGTTCCTTTGATGATACCGTGAGTCATTAAATTAGAAATAGGAAACCAATCATCCTGCTTGTGAAAATCATCATACAACACCATGTCTTTATAAGTCATAGAAGCATCCCGCTGATTCACAGAAGGGATATCTGCAAAACCATAATCACCTCCCTGCATCCATATTTGGTTACCATAACTCATCCACCAAGGGCTAAGCCAGGTACCCGATGTAATGTTCAGAAATACATTTGGATTAATGGCTCTCACTGCATTACATTTTGCGATCATGGAATCTAATATTGCCCTGCGGGAATAATAACCAATTGGATGCCCATGTGTGGGATCGCTGCAGGAAAACTGGATGCCGTCCCATTTAAAATATCCTACTCCGTCATTTCTAACCATGTCGGTTGTACGCTTTTGAAACAAGGCGCTGTATTTGGTTCCTGCAATGCACATCATCGAACTTTCACCGGTACCGGTAACTTCATAACCATGATCGCGCATCCAGTTGATACGATCCATCCGAAAAGAATATCCCCCGGTAGGGCCAAACCATATTCCCAGCGTAGTTCCTAATTTGCCCAATTCATCAGAAATAGGTTTAAGGCCATTTGGGAAAGTTGTTTTTCTTAATTGCCAGTCGCTGTGATGTACATCCCAACCGTCGTCCAGCACAAATGCATCTAAATGAATTCCGTAAGGGTCTATCATATTCTTTTTGAACTGGCTGATAATATTCATGATATTTTTTTCATTCATGATGTGCTCAGGCGCTACATCTTTAAATGCCGGTGAACGCAAATCGTACCAGGTATTATAGAGGGCATAAGGCCTGTCGGGTGCCACACGAATATCAGGAAGGTATTTGAAGAACCAGTTCTTTATATAATGATCAGGGGAAAGTCCTTCTACCACCCATTTACTATTGACCCATTCATCTTTAACAATGGTTCCCACAATTTCGTTGCAGGTTACATCAAAAGCCTCATTGCCTCTTCTTTTTATGGTAGTTGTTGCGGCAGGATATTCCACACCAAAGAAAACACCCCCAGAAGCAAAATCAATGGCACAGGGCTGGCCGAATGCTCCTTTTTTCACAATATGGTTATTCTCTTCATTCGATATATTTCGTGTATTACCGGGATCCATATTCGCATTTGAATTTACAATTTCATCCCAGGCACTTACCTTACCGGTACGTGAAATAATTCTGTCTAACCAATTTGTTTCTTTTAGGGTATCCCGAACAGATACTTGTCTTCGGGCATAAAATTTACCGGGTAAAAGTTGATAGGTAAGTTTGAGTTGAATGGTATTGGAATTATCGAAAGGCAAAAAATAAAGCTCCAGTTCTTTACCTCCATTAGAAATGTCTTTGAAATCATAAGACTGATACCGGTAATCTTTTTTATTAAATAAAACCTGTACGTCGGCATTCACTTCTTTCCCCGGCGCTGACCAATCTGTCCACATCATTTTCAAAGCAAAATTGCCATCTGTAAATACTCCGTGATGTGCATTATTGTATTGCGCCAGCCATGCTTCTTTTCCTGACAGCGCATCGCCCGCCAGCATGTCTTTCTTAATAAAAACCTGCTGCACCACATCATTATTGGACAAAGAAAATATGGTGATGCCATCTTTTTCCTGAACAGAAGATTGTACCGGCTGCGCATACGAATATTGCGCGGCGAATAGAAATAAAACACAAATAAAAACTGTAAACTTTTTTTGTAACATGATATATTTTTGATTTAATTAATTATAGTGAACGCCTGATCATTCGGGCTTTCAGCTCAAATACCTTCTGCCACGGATTACGAGCAATTCTTATTTTTTCCTGCGGTCTGACGCAAGGCGTACCGACTGCTACCGCGTGTCTCATTTTTTTATTTCATTTTAAAAAAAGAGGAAGGGATTTCCTGCGGAGGAGCATCCTGTAATCCATATAAAAGGCGTAAAGTATAACCACCGCCGCCTTCAATAAAATTAAGTGAAAAAAGATGCAGTCCTTTTTCCAAAGCAATCTCACCGCTACGCTCAATAGCACTGTGCAGACCATCATTATCCACCACTGTTTTGCCATCAATAAATAAAACACTGCCATCATCTGAGGTAAGATAAAAACTGTAAATACCGGTTTCGGGTACGTCAATATACCCGCGATATTGCAATCCAAAAGTAGGTGCATTTACTGCAGAAGGAACTTCAACATTGTTTACATTAAACGTTTGTGCCGGGGCAACTGATGTCATGTCTCTTGTATCCTTAAATCCTCCGATATAATAAATGCATTTCAATCCATTTTGCAACGTTCCTGTTGTAGTTACCGGGGGTGAATACGTTTCCTTTGCATAATTAACGGAATAAATATCGCCCCTGTTTCCTCCGGGAGTATAAGCTGTCAACTTAATGGTTTCTGAATGATCAACAATATAATCTTGTGGCAATACCGGCGATTGAAGATTAGGTAATGTACCATCAGTAGTATAATGTATTATCAGATCTGGCAAAGGTTTTTGAACACTCAATACAGCACTGTCAATAAAAACATTATTATCTGTAAAGCCCGCCAAATCAGGAATACGGTAATGAATGTGCATCATATCCCAACGATGATACTGGTTTTTCAAACGTTCGAGATACGAGGAATAATTTAGGGAAGAATCTGTCCAGGCTACTTCAGCCATGGCTGTCATACGCGGCATAATCATAAAATCGGCGCGCTTTTCAGATGGAATACGTTCCGTCCATACACAAGCCTGTATGCCAATGATATTCTTTGCAGCCGATGCGCTCAAACCCTTCGGAATCGGATCAAAATGATATACATTATACAGCGAACTTTTATCAGGGAATTGATCGAAATACAAAGGATTACCGGGCGCCATAATTACTCTATTTCCATTGTTGGCCGCTTCTATAGGAGCTTTCGGCACCCAACCCCGCCAATACATAATGATAACGCTTGAATCTACACCACCTTCCAATACATCATCCCAGGCAATCATTTGCTTTCCGTTTTTATGGAAAAAATTTGCCATTCGCTTATTAAAGTTGCTCTGCAATTCATTTACATTTTTGATTCCTTCTTTTTGCATCACCACTTTACAATCAGCACAATTTTCCCAGCTTGTTTTATCCACTTCATCACCCCCGATATGAACATACTTGGATGGGAAGAGAGCGAAAATTTCTTTATATACATTCTCTGCAAATTGGTACGTGGTTTCCTTGCAAGGGCACAAAGGCACTGAAAAAAGTTTACCGTGTCCCGGTTGTCCTGTGCAACTTAGCCAGGGGAAAATTTTGATAGCCGCCATCATGTGGCCGGGCATATCCAACTCCGGAATTATTTCTATATGCCTTGCGGCGGCATACCTGATAACGTCACGCATTTGAGCCTGTGTATAAAACCCACCATAAAGCGTTTTCCCATCGCGATGGATGATATGAGAGGGATCAATATTAAAATCAGGATTTTCTTTCGCCAGTTTCATGCAGGCAGAATCATTTACATCAAAAGTGCGCCAGGCGCCTTTTTCAGTAAGTTGCGGATATCTTTTTATCTGTATGCGCCAGCCCTGGTCGTCAGTAAGATGTAGATGTAATCTATTGAGTTTATACAAGGCCATACGGTCAATAAACTTTTTCAGATAAGCCACTGAAAAGAAATGCCGTGAAACATCGAGATGCATTCCCCGCCAGCCATAAGCCGGTTGGTCTTTTATTTCTACAGCAGGAATTTCTAATTCTTTACTTGTGGAATTGATAACCGGCAACAATTGCCTGATGGTTTCAATACCCCAAAATAATCCTGCGGATTCCCTGGCTGAAAGAATAACCTTTGAAGGTGTGATCAATAGATGATATCCTTCGCCGGACACAATGCTGTTGTCTTTTTTGAAAACGATGCAATTTTTATTTTCCGTTTTTGAATCGTTCAGAGTAATGGCTCCTACTTCTTTTACAAGTTGTTTCAAAGCAATAGCATCCCCACGAAAACTTTCATTTTGAATAACAATAGAAGTTTTTTGATTGATAATAAAATGACCATCCTCCGGAATCAAATTCACAGGATAAGGAATGATGGGATACCGGTCGGATACCTCTTTTGATTGCGCGTTTACTGAAAACCTGCAGACGCAAATAAAGATGATGGCAAGTGCCAGGTATTTCATTTTCAAAAAGAGGTTATGATTCATGATTTTATTTTTATCGGAAAATCTATTCATATTTTATAAAACAACAAATAATTCGCTCTCTAAAATTCAATGCGAATTATTACAAAGTGCTACTAATTCCAATTGAACAGATTGCCACGGCGCATGAACCCTCTGATGTTTTATGGTTTCTTTGTGCGCCTCGCAATGACGGTAATAACTTACTTCATTGTGGGTGTTCGGTCATTGCGGGGAGCCCACTCAATCTCATTTGTTTAGATTGATGCTAATGGCGACACGGCAATCTGTTTTTTAAAATGAAAGTTGAAGTTATTATAATCATTTCCCCTCTGCTTCAATAATAGTAGTAGCTGTCGGTAACCCGGCAGATGATGCTGACAATGTAATTTTTCCCCTCTTCCCCTTCGACTGAATTACAGCAAGGCAAAGTCCGTTAAAAGCTTTATGATAGTCTGCTTTGAATGGCTCGTGATCTGTTTCGCTGCCATTATCCACTCCTGCAATGAATCCGGGACCACTTACTTTAAAATTTACCAGGTTATCAGCATGAGGAACAAGATTGCCTTCTGCATCTGTTATTTTTATAGTTACAAAAGACAGGTCTTTCCCATCAGCATGAATATGACTACGATCGGGTTCAATAATCATTTTTGCTGCGGGGCCGGCTGTATGTATTTCACTCGTTAATACCACACTTCCATTTTTATAAGAAACCGCTTTTAATATTCCCGGCTGATAGGGAATACGCCACATCACGTGCATATCATCACCCTGTTTACTGCGTGTACCAAGAGATTTTCCATTTAAATACAATTCTACTTTATCGGCATCATTATAATATGCCCACACATCTACCGAATCCCCCACCTGCCAGCCATTCCAATCAGGGAAAATATGAAGTACTGGTGTTTTGGTCCAAACACTTTTATATAAGTAAAAGGCATCTTTGGGAAAGCCCGCCAGGTCAATGATTCCGAAATAAGAACTACGCGCCGGCCATCCATAGGGCGTGGGTTCTCCAAGATAATCAAAGCCTGTCCATACAAACATGCCAGAGACAAAATCATCTTTCATCACTGCTTTTAATGTTGCTTCATGTGTGGAACCCCATGGAACCCGGCAGTTATCGTAGGCTGAGCAGGTGAAATTAGCATTCATTGGAACCCCTTTGCTTGGCCATATAAAAATGCTATCGGAAGGCATATTATATTCCCCGCGTGTTTCCAATGCAGAGGTAGTTTCAGTGCCAATGAATTTCCCGTTAGGAAAATATTTGAAGAAATCATCATAATACTCATGCCTGTAATTATGGCCAATCAAATCCATGGCGCCTGAATGAGAAAGTGCATTATTTTTTGCTTCCGGATTATTCATCGCGGAAGTGATAGGCCTTGTTGTATCCAGTGAACGTACAATTCCAGCCAGTTCACGCGCAATAGGGCCACCGGCGCTGTCCCACTGATCAGGAATTTCATTACCAATGCTCCAGATAATCACAGACGGGTGATTGCGATCTCTGCGAATAAAATCTGACAAATCTCTTTTATGCCACTGATCCCAATACAAATGATAGTCATAAGGATTTTTCCCCTTTTTCCAGCAATCGAAAGCTTCATCCATAATCATGATGCCCATTTTATCGGCCAACTGCAATAACTCCGGCGCCGGAGGATTGTGTGAAGTACGGATGGCATTGCATCCCATGTCCTTAAGCATTTGCAACTGGCGCTGTAGCGCTCTTGTGTTGATTGCGGAACCAAGACAACCTAAGTCGTGATGATCGCAGACGCCTTTTATTTTTAAATGTTCTCCATTCAGGAAGAAACCATCTTTACTATCGAAACGAAAATAACGTATCCCAAAAGGAGTATTATAGGTATCAAGAGTTTTACCATAGGATTCTACCATAGAAACTGATTCATATAATACCGGATTTTGTGTTGACCATAATTCAGGATCAGCAACTTTTAACTCCTGTGAAAAAGTTTTGGAAGACCTGCCAGAGAGAGTTCCTTCTATCGATGCGCTGGCTACTTCTTTTCCATTTTTATCATAAAGTACCGTCTTTAATATGAGAGGAGCAGAAACTGTCAATTCATTACGCACCGTGGTTTCCACAGAAACTGTTGCCTGGTTATTATTCACTTCCGGCGTAGAAACAAAAGTTCCCCAATGATCCACATGAACTTTATTGGTGGTAACCAGCCATACATTTCGATAAATGCCGGAACCCGAATACCAGCGTGAGTTGGGTTGTTTGGAATTATCTACCCGGACAGAAATTACATTCGATTTTTTGCCATAATTCAAATAAGGCGTCAATTCATAACGGAATGAACTATATCCATAAGGACGATTGCCAAGGAAATGCCCGTTTATCCATACATCACTATTCATATATACTCCGTCAAAGTCAATGAATACTGATTTATTTCTATCCGCTTCAGGGAGCGTAAATGTTTTACGGTACCAGCCAATGCCGCCGGGTAAAGCGCCACCACCTACGCCCGCAAGGTTATTTTTATTAAATGTTCCTTCAATACTCCAGTCATGGGGAAGGTTTAATAGCCTCCATGAATTATCCACGAAATTGGTTTCTTTTGCCTGAGGTACATCGCCTAAATGAAAGTGCCAGTTGGCATCAAAATCGGCTCTTCTAACGGGGTTTGACTGAGCAAAAGCCCCTTGTACAGTCATGAGTCCTGCAAATGTAAATGCCAGGAGAAATAAATTGGTTTGTTTCATTACAATAGGAATTTGACGCAAAATATAAACTTTTAGAATAGTAAATTATAATTTGGCGCACTGTTTAAAATTTAAAAAAATATATTTTATATTTCATTGATCCGGGTAAGGAAGCCAAATATTTCTTCTGCCTTCTTTTACAAGCATCTCTTTTTTCAAAATCCACATATCTGCTTCCGGCAAATATACTTATACTAAGCAACGGATAAATCACTTAACTTTTTCAAGTTAATATAACTTATCTGTTCAAAATCATTGATCGGTTTTCAAACTCTTTCTTAAATCAGCCAGTAAATAATTAATCTGCCTGCTTATCACACGCCCATGCCTATACGCAATTACCCTTATCTCAGAAGCGCCTTTTGGAATATCCAAAGGTGTGCTCGGATATTTCGGATAAAAATTATCCGGATCGGTACCGTCAAAAGTATAATAGAGAGTAAGGCCGGGCATTTCAGTAGTGATGTTTATTTTCATTGAATCATCATTTCCCTTTACAGCCGTGATGATAGGGTCATACATACTTCTTGAATATTTTACCGTATCTGCATCCAGGTATTTAAAATGTTCTTCCATGCGATGTGAAAAGCTATTCCAGTTGCGGGTTGATTTGGGCGACCATAACACTTCTGCAATAGCCATAGCACGCGGCCATGTCATGTATTCCAAATCACGGTAATTGGGAATTTTTTCTGTCCATGTACTAGCCTGGCCGCCTAATATATATTTCGGATCCACACCGTCAGGTATAGGCTCGAATTTATAACAGGTGCTCAATCGCAATATTCCCGGCCCAAAAGGTTCTACTAAAGGATCACCTTGTTTGCGGCTTCAATAGGTTTCGAGTATCGGCGTCATGATTACGTGGTGCCCCATCTTCGCAGCTTCAATGCCACCTTTCATTCCACGCCAGCTCATTACAGTGGCTTCCGGCGCGAGGCCGCCTTCCACTATTTCATCCCAGCCAATCATTTTCTTACCTTTTGAAATAATAAGCTTTTCAAGTTTTCTTTCAAAATAGCTTTGCAATCCGGCAGGTGTTTTGATTCCTTCTTTTTGCATCAATGCAATATCCCTAGGGTCTTTCATCCAAAAACTCCTGTTAGCTTCATCACCACCCATATGAATATATTGATAAGGGAATAGTTGCCCAACCTGTGTAAATATTTTATCTAAAATAAGCCACGTAGAATCGTTAGCAACACAAAGAACATCATCTATACTGTCGGGTGCATATTGCGGCCATACCTGGTATTGTTTCTGAGTACAGGATAAATTGGGATAGGAAGCAATCAGCGCCAGGCTATGTGCCGGCACGTCAATTTCAGGAAGAATATTTACGAAACGCTGCTTTGCATATTGCACAATCTCACGAATATCTTCCTGTGTATAAAAGCCTCCATCAGTAGCTTTCTCGCCCTGTTGTGGTTGCTGAAATGTACCCCATCTTCCGGTTCTTGGAACACGCCATGCGCCAACTTCAGTGAGTTTTGGCAATCCTTTTATTTCTATGCGCCAACCCTGGTCGTCGGTAAGGTGCCAGTGAAATACATTGAATTTATATTTCGCCATTTCATGAATATATTTTTCAATAAATTCTTTGGTAAAGAAATGACGGCGTACATCCAGCATCATACCGCGATATCCAAAACGGGGATAATCTGTAATATCCACACAGGGGATTTTAAACTGAATATTTTTCGTTTGTTCGTATCCGTAATTTTTCGGTGGTATCAATTGCATCAAAGTTTGCACTCCATAAAAAAGCCCTTGTGGCATATTTGCCGAAAGCACTATTTTTTTCGTAGTAACTTTTAAAACATATCCTTCATTACCAATGGAAACATCGGGCTTTTTATTAATTCGCAATTCAATTTTTTCTTTGGTGCTTTTCGAAGATGAAAGCGTTTTTCGGGCATTAAACTTTACATTAGGTTTATAAAATTGAAGAAGCAAATTTGAAAGAAATGCCGCCACTCCCTTAGGCGCCGCATCAGCGGAAATGCCTGCCATTTCAGGCTTTAATAAAAAATAACCTTTTTGTAAAGAAACAGAAACCAGCTGAGGTATGATAGAAATGGCATCCTTACTGCCGGCTGATTGAGCATAACCAGTACAATAAATAATAGAAATGAGGAAAGATAAAATTATTTTTTTCATGGTTCGTACTTGATTCTGTAAAAAGCTTAGAAATTATGGACATAAATATTCAATATTCTTTTACAAGAGTTTCTAATGGAATATTTACATTTACTAATCCTTCACACACCGGAACCCCGTGTGTTCCAAGCCGGTGTCAGGACTACTTTTCATGCGGCGCGATACGCGATAGCCACTGCAATATTCATCATTGCACAAAAAACTTCCTCCACGAAGGCTACGTTTAGGCGTATAAGGATCCATAGGGTCATAACTTTTATCAGGGCCTTGTGGATCTACGGCAATTGCATTAACAAATGTTTGATAATAATTGGCATCGTACCAATCGCGGCACCATTCCCAAACATTTCCGGCCATATCAAAAAGGCCATAACCGTTTGGCGGAAAAGATCCCACAGGCGCCAGTCCAACAAAACCATCTTTATCATCATTAA
>DATKQQ010000351.1:0-16762 GCA_035532615.1 Hanamia sp. | reverse complement strand
AATCCAGAAGAAAGAAAAAACAGTAGAAATAAAAACGAAAATTATATCTTCACAAAACACAAAAAGCTCTTTCACTTATTGGTTCCTCTAAGGGGGGGTACCATGGATCGGAATGAGGGGGTACCATCATCGGAATAGACAGTACCAGGATTAGTGGGTACAATTTTTTGGGGGGTATGGAGATTTTCTCTATTGAATTTAAAACTATAAAACAAGAAGAAACAAAGAAAGTACTGATACGTTTGAGTGACCCGCTTAAAAGATTATTTTACGAATTGGAAAGCGTAAAGAATATAGACGAGCTAACTCTTCAATAATCAATCAAAGACAAAAAATTCTAAAATCAAATACTTTTTGAATTTTCATGTAAGTCAAAAGCAGTTTTTAAGCGCCTAAGAATATTATTTTCAAAAGTAGGTAGTTCAGAGTTAACCTCATACCAGTTACCCTCTTTAGTTCTGTATAATTTGTAAGAAAGCTCATTATTACAATCATCAATTTTTACAAAGGTGTATTCCTGCAAAATAGCTACAACATGTCCCAGAATATTAGTCATTTCAAAACTAGTGCTTTGGGCGAAAGTGGAGCTGGATATGTTGCAAATCTTTGGAATTACTTGTCTCCTTGGTCTAAACAAGCAGGGATAACAGAAGAAGAACACTTAAGGACTGGGTTTTATAATTCTACAAATGCGGTTGATGAGGTGGTAAATAGAAAATCTGGAATAATTAATACTATTCAAGGGCCAAGGCCTGTCAATAGTGATGCTCTAATTAATTTTGTAACGGATGGTACATTAAAATATGACAAAAATTCAAAACAGTCAATTATAGAAGCTTTACAAACTGCATATTATGGTGTCCAGATATTAAGTATAGAAAAACAGACAATTCAAGATAAAACTAAACAAGCCATTGACAATTTGATTTCAAAATATAAATCGAATGGTGGCTCAAATGATTTTGATAAAATATCTCAATATTATAAAACAAAAAAATAGATGAAAAAAGTTTATTATTTCCTGCCAATCTTATTTTGCTATCTAATGAGTTGCGGTCAGAAATCAATTGATACCAAGCGGGAAAATACAATGATGAAAGTTGTAAATGCGATTATAAAGAATGATACATCCGAAGTATTTAGGGTTGTTGATACTTCTTTTTGTTTTCAAATTAATAGCAAAGAAGGCTTTATGGGGTATTTACAGACTTTAAGGGAGGCACTTTTAAGAGAGGGAATTCATACATGTCCAAGAAAATTTATTTCGATTGACCCAAGTGGAAATCATGCTAATGGAAAGTATAAAATTACTTTCCTTTTAAAGAAAAGTAATTATGATAAAATTGATGTGGAGTTTCAATTCAACTACGGGGTATCTAATTTTGTCAATTATTTTAATGTAAATTATATTAATAGCAGACCAGGACTTATAGATGCTGCTCCTAATGGTAATTAATCTGAAGTTAGCCCCAGTGGTAAATGTATCAAAAATGTTCTTTTCATAATTTTCAGGCTGAAAACATGATAAAATAAGAGGGTTATAAAAATATAAAATTAGAATCCATTTTATTTTTTGCTTTACTGCAATCAGTAAACAAACATCTTTTAAAGATTCCCAATCAGCATTTACAAAAAAGTTCTTTGAAATAAAAATTTTCCAACTACCAGGAATGCATTTCCTACGATGCAAATGGAAACATAAAAAAATATTTGCGCAATGGAACCACAACTGGCGGCACATCACTTGCGATGGACAACCTGAATTGAAACAACAATAAGGATGCAAATTGGTCTGTAATTACATCTCAATAGTAAATGACTGCATGGATAAGATGGAGTAATTTTTATGAAATTTGAAAAAATAATTTTATGACAAGTTCGTTAGAAATAAAGGATTAAATTTGTAAAAAACATGAATACAATGGCAAAAGTACTGGAAAAAGAGTGGAACAGTTATTTTATGCAATTGGACGAAACAGAGAAGAAATCTGTATTACAGATGGTCAAAACCTTCTTAAAAGGGCGCGGGGAAAACTCAGCCCGTATCAATATTGAGCAATACAATAAAGAGATAGAAGAATCTGAAAAGCAAATTGAAGCCGGCAACTTTATTACCCAGGAACAACTTGAAAAAGAAATGAAGCAATGGTAAATAAGAATCCTGGAGTTGTATGGAGTGATGAAGCAAAGCAACAACTAAAGGCAGCCTACAAGTTTATTAAAAAAGATTCTGTTCAAAATGCAGAAAAGGTGAGAGGTGATATAGTAACCAATGCGAGTGAACTTGCAAAACATCCCGACAGATACAATCCGGATAAATACAAATTATCAAATGACGGGAGTTACCGGGCTTTTGAAAAGCATAGGTATAGGGTAGCTTATCGTGTTCTGAAAAATGAAATAAGAATATTGAGGGTAAGGCATACAAGTATGGAACCAAAACAATATTAACAGAATTCAACCACCGAAGAGTTGGATTAAGCGATGAACAGTTGCAACAATATCCTTTAAGTGGCCCATTTTTTATTGCAGAAACAAAAATAAAAGGACTTCCTGCAAATTGCTTTTATTCAATTTCAAATTCCTGATTATAAAATTAATCATAAACAACGATTTTTATGAAATTAGAGCTGATTGATTATGTAATTATTGCCCTTTATTTTTTATTCGTAATAGAGATTGGCGTTATGTTGAAAAAAAAGATAAAAACAGAAAATGATTTTCTGCTTAGTAATCGAAAGATTCCCCTTTGGATAACCAGCTTTGCTTTTATCTCTGCAAACCTGGGAGCCCAGGAAGTAATAGGCATGGTGGCCAGTGGCGCCATAAAGCAAAGGCTCTGATAATACCAACAAGTATTGCATTGATTTTTTTGCCGCCCTATAGCCTGGAATTAAATCCTACCGAAAATATATGTGCAATTTTAAAAAGAAAATTTACCAATAAACTTCATCATTCATTAGAAGAAGTGAGCGATTTTATTAAAAATGCCATAGAAGATTTACCCGCATCCAGGATCAAAAGTGTTAACGGGTTTGATTATATCTTCGCTGGTTTAAATTGGACTGATTAATAATTATAATTGCTATTAATAGATTAGATGAGGGGCGATTTTTGCTTTCCATTCTGCATCATTCAATTTAGTTTGAGGGATTTTTCCTTTTCTTAATTTTTCTAGAGACTGCCACACACCAGTTAACTTATCAAGGTGCTTTTTACCAGTAGGATTTACGGTCGTTTTGTACAAACGATTAGTGCACTGACGAGGGTACAATGACAAAAGAAGGTGAATTAGCTGCAATCCAGTATTCACCGGACGGAAGGTAAGAGTATTTGAAATATAAAATTGCAATCCTTGACAAATTTCATTTGCATATAATCCTGATGTGGGTTCATACGAAACAGGACGGCTGTTGATACCTGGTACAGATAATGAAAGAAATTCTTTTTGTAACTCCGATGTTATGATCCAAGGGGCACCAAAAACTTTGAATGGAGACTTGGTTCCTCTGCCTTCATTTACGTTAATTCCTTCTAATAATCCCATTCCAGGATACAATAATGCTGTTTCAATATCAGTAATAGCAGGGGAAGGCGGGACAAAATATTCTTTTGCTGTTTGTTCTCTTTTCCAATCTTGAACCTTGACGACTTCAATATCTAAATCTTTTATCCGTGTAGCTGAAAAATAATTTGCTAATTCACCCAACGTACAACTATGACGGACAGGGATATTCCAGCGGGCGATGAATGAGGATGTTTTTTTCTCATCCAGCATTGGACCTTCTGACAAATCAATGTTTCCACTGATTGGATTCGGACGGTCAAGAAGGATAAATCTCTTATTATAGGTCGCACAAGATTCCATTATATAAGTCATCGTCCACAAATAAGTATAGAAACGGCAACCTACATCGGCGATATCAAATAACACTGCGTCTATATCTGAAAGATCATTTTGATCAGGCATTAGTTTCTCTGAATACAAACTAATTACTGGGAGTCCTGTGATTTGATCTGTGATATTTTTTTGGTATGCCCCATCTATTCCATGCGCATTCAATCCGTGTTCCGGAGAAAATAACTTTATGATTTTAAAGCCAGCCTCAAGTAGTGCCTTACGGCTTAATTCTCCTTTGGATTCCGTTGCGGCATTATTTGTAACCAAGCCAAAGCGCAGGGTTTGGTCCATCTGATGTTGAAGAAATAGATCAATCCCCAATCGTATTTTACTTTCCATTATAGCAATAAAAGTTCTCTAATTTTTTTAAACATGTGAAATCATATAACACTATAGCAGATTAATAGTTTTATCTCTTTTTATGATAGCGATCATTCCTAAGAATGTAATTAAACCATTAACAATTAACAGCTCAAAACCGAAAACGTATCCACCGAACCATGCTCTTGAATTAACATCCAGAAGCCAACAAACTAAGGGAGATAACACGCAAATCACTGGCACCCATTTATCATGGACTGTTCGTTTAGTCAAAATTCCAAAAAAGAAAATTCCCAACAACGGCCCATAAGTAAATGAAGCAACCGTAAAGATAGCTTTTACAATAGATTCGTTCACTACGTATTTAAACCCAACAACCACTAATAAAATTACTACAGAAAAGGTAACATGAACTCTTTTTCTTGTCCGTTCTAACTTAAGTGAGTTTTCAGATTTTGTCAACTTTTTACCCATCCCCAGAAAATCTACACAGAAAGAAGTGGTCAAAGCCGTAAGCGCTGAGTCTGTGGTCGCGAAAGTAGCCGCTGTTAGCCCCAAAATAAAGCCCACTGCGGGTAAAGTACCTAAGTGATGAAAGACAATTTCAGGGAAAACATAATCAGAACGAGCAGGAATGGGAATATGTTCTGCTTGAGCATAAATATAGAGAAGAGCACCTACAGTAAGGAAAAAAATGTTAATTAGCACAAAAACTCCTGTAAAGGAAAACATATTTATTTTTGCTTCTCGCAAATTGCGACAGCTTAAGTTCTTCTGCATCAAATCCTGATCCAGGCCTGACATTGCCACAGTTACACCAATTCCTCCAAGAAAGTATTTAAAGAAAAAACGTTTATCCGCCAGCATATTATCCATATAAAATATTTTGGAATACCGACTGTTTTTGACTTTATTAAATAACCCTCCAATGTCCAGATGCATTGCTTTGCTAATAAAATAAATGGAAAGCAATACAGAAATCAATAAGAAAGCAGTCTGGATAGTATCAGTAATAATAATAGTCTTTAGGCCACCTCGGAAAGTATACGTCCAGATAAGCAATATGGTAACTGTCACAGTTACCCAAAAAGGAATATTCCATGCATCAAAAATAAAATGTTGTAAGACAATGGCGACTAAAAATAGGCGGAACGCAGAACCGACAACACGAGAGATCAGAAAAAAGAAGGCGCCTGTTTTATACGACCAGAAACCAAACCTATGCTCGAGATACGTATAAATAGAAGTTAGTTGCATTCGGTAATAAAGTGGCATCAACACCATAGAAATTATTACATACCCAACTGCATTGCCGAGTACAAATTGAAAGTAACTAAAGGCATCATGATTGACTGTCCCTGGTACAGAAATAAATGTTATGCCAGAAATAGTGGTGCCAATCATGCCAAAGGCAACCAGATACCATTTAGAGTTCCGATTAGCAATAAAAAATGTTTCATTATCTGATGATCTTTTAGAAGTCAGATAACCTATCACCAACAAAACAATAAAGTAGCCAATAACAAAACAAAAAAGAATTCCGGGTGCCATAACTAAATATAATTATACTTAAGAACCAGAAGTAATTTCTAAGAAACAGGCGCCCACTGACGGTAGCTTAAAATTCATTTTAATCTTTCCGTTTTCATATGAAGTCAAAAACCTTTTGTCTTTTGCGGTAATCATAAAGATTTTACCTCTCTTGGAAAGTCCATAAGAATTGGAATCAAAACTGAATTTAATTTGGGATGGATCATTATTTATGCTTGCTATGGCTATTCCAATACTCCCATCGTTTGCTTTCCATGCCGAAGCATATAGTAAGGGTACCTTTTCCTGGAAGGATTTTACCCTATCCCCTTGACCAGCATAGATGGAAAGTCTTGATATTGGAATAATTTTATTGGATATAGCAATATGAGGCGCCCGGACAAATTCACCATATAACAAATATTTCAAAACTTTATATCTAAGCTTAGCCAAACTAATTAAATAGTCAATTTCACTACTTCTTTGAGTGGATAGAAAATCATGGTAATTAGCTATTGTCGGTTGCATCCCCCATACAAACGACCGTGCTTGCTCCATTAAAAATTGTTCATTATACTTTGGATTTAAAAGTTGTTCCGGATGTTTAGGAGCATACTGCTCTGGCCATAATGCGTCGTAAGGTGGGCTCACAAGCGAGGAATAATTCCCGAAAGTAACTCCATATTGATGATATACAGCCTGAAAAAGGGGAATTGTTTTTGGTCCATTTACACCTGCATATCTCTCATTACTTACCTGCAATGTAAGGAATACGTTTAGGAAAGGTAACCAATTTTCACTACAACCTTCTCCTGCTAGAACGATCTTATTATTAGAAGTATTGTTTGCCCGGATTTGCCCTGTAAGCGACCCAAAACCCTTAACCCAATAATTTCCTCCACCTACGCTATGCCCATGGTCTTTGTCATAACATAGGTAACTATCGCAAGCTTGATCCATATATATCCCTCCAACACTGTATTCATTAATTGCCTTATCAGCTAGAGAAGAATATTTATTTCTCCAGAAACTTGTAGCCATACACATAGGAGTTAATGAATGATGAGTGAAAATATTAAATACATGAGGCTCCATATTACCATTTATATCTCTTACTGCCCAGCGTGAGGCATGATCTTCTTTAAAGCTTTTAGTAGAAGTACCCCACTCAAACGAGTTCATATATAAAATGGCATTCACCCCCTCTCTATTTGCCTGAGCCACTGCATTCTTGAATGATTCAATACCCTGCCTTGGAGGGAAATAATCAGGGAAACCGTCATCATAGGCACATCCATGCCACCAATGCCATAAAACATTTACTGGCAGATGAAGCTGTTTTTTAATATTTTCTGCTGGTACGAGAACGTTATTTGATTCTCCTCGATTCCATATCCACAATGCGGTCTTGTTTAACCATAAGTCATTATTATTCTGTTTAAACATGCTCTCTTTACACCACCTTTGTTTAACCGCCCACTTTCTGTAAATAAAGGCCGCAGAAAGCCAATCACCCTTAAAAATGCCTATAATAGCATTATAGGGCAAAATGTATGTCTTTAAAATAGAGTCGAATGAAGGGTAATTATTCATTTGGTAACTCATATTATTTAGACTGTCAACCACCAAAGAGAATTGCTTAAAATAATTCATAGTATCATTAGCAGCAAAATAGAGCCCCTGAGTTTCTTTATTGTATAATGCTAAAAATTGCATTGATAGCAATCCGGGATAATTCCAAGAATACTTTTTTTCTGTACCATTAGCATGCTCTTTGATGCTACGCGGATTTTTAATAAGTTCTCCCATCCATGCGGGAACCGCCAGATTTTCGCTTCCCATGTCTTTTACTCCGCCTATTTTGGGGAACGTTACCCTCTCTAACTTTTCGTCATGTAATCCCGTAACAGATATATGCCAATCAGAAAATGGCTCCTGGTCATCCACTTTTATATTAACAGTCACTTTAAATAATGGATTTGAGAGGATAGAAAAATCACTCCATTCTAACTGAAGACTTTTGTCATTAACTTTAGTAAAATGAAAGACGCGAGCATTATTTATATTTAATTTCTTAACAACAGAATACTTTTCTAGTGTTATTTCCCAAATAGAACCATGAGAGGCCATGTCTTGGTTATTAAGGACTTCGCTAGTATTAGTCATGTCTGTAAAAGCTAATAGAGTTCCGGAAGATACGTCAAAGCTAAATCTGATCCCTTTGTTCCCAATTATTACTGCTTTATCTTTTTTAATAGGATTATGGGCGTAAACTAGAAGGGGGGAGAAAGAGGAAATTATAAAAAATAAAAGTATTTGTTTTAACTTAAAAACTATCATGATTCTGGTTTTAGATATTATTTAGATTTATAGCAATAATTAACAACTCTTCTCCTAAATGTAGATTAATAAGATAAAGGAGAACTCTTCTAACAATGAAACACCAGGAAATATTAATGTGTAAAGTCTGGATAAAGCAAATATTTTTCCCTTATTCTCTCAAACTTTCTTAAGCCAGGTTGCCAGCTTTTCCTAATCCTCTCTTCGCTCCAACCCTCTTTAATTTCCTGTTGGAGCTTGTCAGTCCCTGCAAGCATTGTGAAATGTCTTAAAAAGAATTTCTCTTTCTCGGGGAATAGTTTGTACGCTTCTATAACCCATCTCAGCTGTAAATGGTGATCAACTTTCTGCAAGGCTTCCTCAGCATTAGTGGCCACTAAAAAGCCATGGCAAACTTGCCCGTTTAATTTAGGATCTGTTGCACCAAGCTCTGGCAATGGAGTGAAAGAATATAAACTATCCGGAAAATCAGGATGACCAAAAAGCTGGAAGGGATACTTTGTACCACGCCCGACACTACATGGGGTACCCTCAAAGAAACAAAGAGATGGATATAAATATATTGAAGCCATATTATGCAAGTTGGGAGAGGGTTTCGCAGGTAACTTGTATAAACTGTCGTGAGTATAATGAGCGCACTCTATTACAGTCAAATCGGGTTTCATCTCAGGGGAACTTAACCAGTGCTGTCCAATAAGCATTTTAGCGTATTCTCCTATGGTCATTCCATAAACTATAGGTATGGGCTGCATGCCCACAAGAGATGTAAATCTTTTATCTAGTATAGGGCCATCAACGTAAAAACCAATAGGGTCAGGGCGATCCAAAATAATAAATGGTTTGTGATTCTCAGCCGCAGCTTCCATAAAAAACTGCATAGACGCCAGATCGGTATAGTATCTTACACCTACATCCTGGGCATCATATATCATAACATCTACATCACTCAGTTCTTCAGGTGTGGGCTTAAAATCCTTTCCAAAAAGTGAAATTACCGGAATTTTTGCTTTAGAATAGGTACTATTAGTCACAGTTGCGCCTGCATTAGCGATTCCAAGGAATCCATGCTCCGGTCCAAAAATTTTTACAATATTAACCTGGTTCTTCAATAAAACGTCTACAATTGAAACACCATTTACCAAGGCAGATTGATTAGTTAATATTGCAACTCTTTTATTCTTTAATAGAGGTAGGTAATTGCTCAAACGGGCGGCACCTACGATAATATTATGATCATTATTTGAAAATTCTTGATTATTTTGCCCATATCCATACAAAAAAACGCCTACCAATAGAGCTAAAGATATTAGATATTTTAAATTCATTTTATTAGAAACTTTTTGATAAAGAATAAGGACATTTAACCTAATGCACACACTATCTGTTGATAAGGATTAGTAACCTGGATTCTGATCGCTTTGTGAGATTTGAGGATTGGCATCAATCTCTTGTTGTGGTATCGGCCAAAGTAAGAAATCCGGATTTATCACTATACCTTTCGCATTCAAAATAACAGCAGCTGCAGTATTAGTGCGCTTTAAGTCCTCCCAGCGTTTTGCTTCCATATACTGTTCATATGCCCTCTCCTGGAGAACAGAATCCCTGAAGCTCTGCTGCGTCCAACCACTTGAGGGATAGTCAACGGGTGATGGAGAATTGGAAGGATATCCATAACCTCTTCGCTTAACTTCATTGAGACATTCGATAGCGAGTGGACTAGGCCCCTGATTTGCCATGTCATTAGCTTCAGCATAGATCAATAAGACGTCTGCATACCTAAGAAATGGATAGTCATTGGCAAACCCGGATGTCCCTGTGGCACCCGGATCCCTATATTTACTACATAACAAAGGTACTGTCGAAGGAAGTTGTACGGTATCGCCTGTGGCTTGATCAACATAGCTTGTAAATAAATCAAACTTTTTTCTGAGATCATTATTGTTCCAACTTGTTATAAATGGATTATTAGGATTTCCGTAAACAACATAATTACCAAAAGGAGCGAATTGACTACCGGGCCAATTTAAATTCTCTGGCCACTCCCACCCTTGCCCGGCCACGTGGTTATATTTTAAATAGAAAATCTCTTCAGATGTGCCATTTGCTGATGCTCCGAAAATATTATTGAAGTCATCAGGCTGTTGCACCTGAACCAGGGAGTATGGACCAGATTGTATTACCTGTAAGGCATTATTTTGAGCAGAATCCCACTGCTCATTAAATAGATAGACTAATGAAAGAAAGGATTTGGCGGCCCATTTGGTGGGATGACCTTCTTCAGTAGGAACTGCCGGAAGATTTAATTCCCCCGATTCCAAATCAGCTATTATCGCATTATAAACATCCGGTACTGGTATCCTTTTGGTTACAGTATGAGTAGTACTTAAATACAAAGGGAGTGCACCAAAATTAATGACTAAGTGAAAATAACAAAAGGCTCGTAGGAATTTTGCTTCTGAAACCAATGCTTCACTTGTGGTTGTATCAATGTTTGTAGTATTAGGGATTGCCTGAATAGCAATGTTAGCGTAATTAATAGCTTGGTAAAGTCCAGTCCAAATGGTACCTGTCCTGGTAATATTTGTCTGATCTAGTATCGTATATTGCCCGGCAGGAGCGGTTGACCCTCGGCCGTAAGCATAATCCGAAGGTATATCAACTAGTTGCATATATTGTCTCTCGAAAACACCATCACTTCTTATCGGCCCGTAGATGGCGCTTATTGCACCCTCTGCATCCTGTAATGTTTTATAATAGGTGGCCGTAGAAAGCTGAGTCAACGGCTTTTCCTGTAAAAATTTTTTACAAGAGCTAATCCCTAAAATGATTATTGCTAGAGTACTAATGAATATTATCTTTTTCATATCTCAACGTTTATCGTTATTAAATAAAATTATTATTAATCATAATTATCCTGGTCTTATTAGAGACTGATTCTTAACCCAAGTGATAATGTCCTTGCATCAGGATACCCCATCATGTCAATTCCTTTATTTATACCAGCACCAAAAGTGTTATTAAGCGGAGTAAATAATGGATAGTGAGTTAAGGTAACCAGGTTTTGTCCAGCTAAGTAAATCTGTAACCGGTTAATTGCTTTGCCTCCGAAAATCTTACCTTTTGGGGTATATGAGATTTGAATGTTTTGGAGCCTGACGTAAGATCCATTTTTAATATATCTATTAGAACCCTGATATCGGGTTAGCGAACTAACAACTGGGTATTGCGCATTAGGATTAGGGTCATTAGCCGTCCAATAATGGCCTAAAACGCCTTCAAGTTGATTCTCACCGAAATAAAACCCATTCGCGATACTGGATAAATCATAGGCTAATACATTGTTCCCTTGTGAACTATTAATTATAAACGATAACCCAAAAGACCCTAGGGTAAAGTTTGAATTTATACCAAATATATACTTCGGGTTGGGATTTCCAATTACGGTCCTGTCGCTAGAATTAATCACACCATCGCCATTTAAATCTTTATATTTAATATTGCCAGTAGAATTTAACCCTTGTTCAACTAATCCATAAAAGACACCAATAGGTTGACCCACGGCAACCATGCTCATGGCAGGAAGTGCATTGCCCATCGCGGTTCCAAATATAGGAGCACCGGCATATAATGACAAGACTTTATTTCTATTCGCCGTTATTGTTCCTCCTAAATCCCAAGTGAATTTAGTTGTATTAATAACATGCACATTTACAGAGATTTCAAATCCTTTGTTTTGTAAACTTCCAATATTAGCTGATTGTGAGGAATATCCAGAAGAAGGAGGAACAGGTGTAGAAGCCAATAAGTTTCTCGTCTTCTTGTAATAGTAATCGAATGTGGCAGTAACACGTTCATTAAATAGGCCTATATCGGTTCCAATGTCAATCCCACTAGTTGTTTCCCATTTTAAATTGGGATTGGGCTCGTTGGAACCAGGTGCGAAACCTATATATAGATTTTTATCAAATACTGTGGGTACAGAAGATAGCAATGAAAGAGATTGGTATGGGGATATGGCGGTATTCCCTGACTCTCCCCAACTGGCACGTAATTTAAAATTATCAATAGTCTTCTTTAGGTTTCCCCAAAAACTTTGCTCACTAACCCTCCATGCACCTGAAACTGAAGGGAAGTATCCCCATTTATTAGAAGCCCCAAAGACTGATGAGCCATCGCCGCGTGCACTTACCGATAACACGTATCTATTCTCATAGGTATATATAGCTCTTCCCAACCATGAAAGAAGTGTATATTTACCGTACGTTGAGCTCGGAATCCCAGGATTTGTACCGGATTGCAAACTGTTATTCTGTAGTATATTGTTTGCAAATCCTGTGGCAGAAGCAACAACACCCTGTTGGACGGTTTCTTCAGCAGTTACCCCTCCCAAGACTGTTATATTGCTTTTCTGCCCAATCTTATTAGAATAAGTGAGAAGGTTCTCGTTCACCCAGTGTGAATTCTCACCATAAGATGTAGAAGCCGTGCCACTCGCACTCTGCTGGAATAATGTTGGCGAATAATAATCCACCCGTGAGAGATCGTACTGTAAGCCTATTGATTCGTGGAGGGTCAAATGTGGTACTATCGTTCCTTCTAACACAATATTAGATATAAATGAGTTATCAGTATTCAGATCTTCCGTTTCTAAAGCCATTGCCACAGGGTTTTCCAAAATGTCTGGGCTAAAAGCATATGGTCTTACGAAAGTAAACGACCCGTCTTTATTATATGGAGTAAGAGTCGGAGGAACCACTAGTGCTCCACTAAGGACGCCCAATCCTCTTTCTTTATTATCACTGTTTAACATGTTACTCTGAGTAGTGCTAAAATTCCCATGAAAACTTATTTTCCAATTTTTGCTGATGTGATTAGAAAGATTGGCCATAAATTGAGCTTGGGAATAATTTGAGCCTAATACAATCCCTTGTTGATTTACATAATTTCCAGAAAGGCTAAATGTAGTATTCTTTCCGCCCCCCGAAACGGTCAGGCTATGATTCTGAATAGGGGCAGTGCGGAAGATAGCATCTTGCCAATTTGTGCCCACCCCAAATGAATCTATCTGCGCTTGAGTAAAAAAAGGAGCTACTCCGTCATTGGCTGCACGAACATTGGCTAACGTAGCAAACTGTTTGGCATCTAACAAGTCTAATTTCTTAGTCACCTGCTGAAGACCATAATATGCATCATACTCAATAGTTGTTTTTCCCTGAATACCACTTTTTGTTTGGATAATAACTACCCCATTAGATCCCCGGGAACCGTAAATTGCCGTAGCAGATGCATCCTTTAATACTTCAATGGATTTTATATTATTTGGATTAATATTACTCAAGGGACCATCATATGGGAATCCGTCAACCACGAACAATGGAGAATTACCTCCTAAGATTGAGTTATCACCTCTCACTAGTACATTAAATGTATTACCTGGCTCTCCGGAATTTTGAAGTGTTTGCACACCTGAAGCTAGCCCTGTCAGGGCTTGTACTGGATTAATAATTGCCTGACTGTTGATTTGAGATCCACTAATGGTACTGATTGCCCCCGTCACATCTTCCTTTTTTTGTGTCCCATATCCTACTACCACTACCTGACTTAATTGACTGTTGGAGGATTGCATTAATTTTACAACCACATTAGTTTCACCCTCACCAACTACTAAATTTTGCGTATTATAACCAACAAAAGAAACAACTAACACTACTTCTCCACCAGGTATTTCAAGATCGAATCTACCTCTAGTATCAGCAACGGCGTTAGCTTTACTGCTCTTCAGAGAAATTGTTGCTCCCCCCAAAGGTAAATTGGTAGTTGCATCTTCTACAATACCACTTATTTTCCGTTGTGCAGTTCCTGCGGTTGAAATGAGCAATCCAACCAAAAGCATAAAACTGAGTTGAAATAGTTTTGAATTTTTCATTTGCTACTATTTTGAGATTTAAAATTATTTTTTGTATATTTTTGGTCCATAGAAATAGTCATTGTGACTGTTACATATTTTATCGAAACGAAATTTTAATTGACCGTTTAAAAAAAACGTTTCTCAATTAATACAGAAAATTCTTTTGCTCCAGTGCATCATAATCATGAGTTCATATTACTTTTATTCCCGCCATCACATAAGGCTTTAGTAATTCATCGTCCGGCGACAATTCTGTTATCAAAGTATCTATCTTTTTGCAGTCGCAAACTTGAAGAGGTTCTTGCGAATTGATCTTCTCTGCTATGGTCAAACAAATCAACCTGCTTGACGATTCTATCATTGCTTTCTTTACCTGAACTACTTCCCAGTCATTGTCTGATCCACCGTTTTCAAGATTGATAGCTGATATCCCCAAAATACACAAGTCAGCTTTTAACTCTTTTATTTTTGCGATTGCATCAGAACCAACGGAAATTTTAGAGTCTTTCGAAATTCTATCGCCTATCGCAATTACTTCAATGTTTGGATGCAGGATGTATTCTGAAAGAGCAGGAATACTTCCTGAAATAAAAGTCGCGTGCAACTCTAATGGCAATGCTCTAGCCATTTCAATAATGGTAGTACCTCCTGTAGTCAGCACAAACATTCGGTCTTTAATAAGTGATATTGCCTTTAATGCAATGATCTTTTTTTGCTGATAAGCATAGACATCATTTGAAGATGTATTTGTGTTATGAAAAGAAGGTGATAATGCCCCTCCATGAAATTTTATCACTTTCCCTTTTTCTGCTAATTCTTGAATGTCTCTGCGTATGGTATCGTCCGAAACTTTTATTTGGTTACTCAAATGATTGGAAAAAACTTTGTTGTGCAAATTAACCTGGTGAAGAATAAAATTTTGTCTTTCAATTTTAACCATCAATTATTATTTAATTAAGCATCAATTATTGTTTTGCATAACAAACTTATAACAAAAAATGTATTAAAAGTGCAAATACCGCAAATTATTTTTTAAAAATACCGCATATAGTTGCATAAAGAACTAAAAAATTACAATTATTATATTTTAATGACTATCCGCGATTAGGTGCAAGCTAATTTATTTAGTGTTATTACTACTAAAATTAGTAATAATGAATATCGAAAACTTTTTTTCCGATTATGCAACTGAAAAAAGCATAGAATTAAATTTTGTTTCCCTTCTTATCGTGGATGTTGATATTTAAGTCAAAGTCTTTTACCCTAAGAGCCTGTACTTTCTTAGTTTCAATCCTTCTTATCGTGGATGTTGATATTTAAGAATCGGTCGGGAAAGAACCGTCTGCCTGCCTTTTAGTTTCAATCCTTCTTATGAAATTCTAAATTCAGTTACCAATTGAATTTTCATGTAAGTCAAAAGCAGTTTTTAAGCGCCTAACTAAGAATATTATTTTCCAAAGTAGGTAGTTCAGAGTTAATCTCATACCAGTTACCTTCTTTAGTTCTGTATAATTTGTAAGAAAGCTCATTATTACTATCATCAATTTTTACAAAGGTGTATTCCTGCAAAATAGCTACAACATGTCCCAGAATATTAGTCATTTCAAAAGGGCGAATACTATAAAAAAATTTGGAGTTGTCGGATAAAATTATTTCGTTTTTTGATTGGATCAGTGAGTTTGGTATCATTATACAATTCTAATTCAATCTAAAATAATTCACAAAATAAGTTACTCACAATTGTTGATTTTGCATTAGTCCTGTAGGATTATATTTATTTTTCAATTTGTCAACTATATTTTCTGGAAATAATAAATTCTATTACGTTAAAGGTTATTCTTTCGTTTTAAAGGATGTAAGATATTTAGTTATTTCCCTTTTCTGACCGCTTTCGAAACTTCCCAAATAAGTTTCGGTTGTTTTAAGTGAAGTATGGCCTAATTGCTCAGAAATCATCGGAATTGGAACTCCGGCGCGTTCTAAAATGGTAGCAAATGAGTGTCGGGCAAAAATATAAGTAGGTGATTTCTCAAGATTAAGTTCGGCAGCAATTTTCTTCATATATTTTCCAATCCTTTTTGACGCGTTTTTCACAGCATATCTTTTCCCTTTTTCAGTCATTTTATTTGGGTCAAAAATATTAAAGATATAGTCTAAGGGTTTAACAGGCTTATTGCCCCATTTATTAATAATTCGTTGGATGTCTTCTGTTATAATTACTTCTATTTCCTGGAAATTGTCCTTGGTTGAATTCTTAGTTTTTTCGCGAATAAACTTAAATGACTTTTTGTCTTTTTGAATATTTTCATATTTTAATGAAGCAATATCTTTTACATTCATACCATTTGAAAAGTAGGCAAAGAGCCACATATCTTTTGCCCAATCTGTAGCTGAATTTATTTCTTTACATTGATAGTTATAAATCTTTTCAATGTCGTCTATTGAAAGCGCTCTTTTCGATTTCTTAGTGGCTGGTGGGCTATACTTATTTTTTCCAAATGGGTAAGTTTCTGGTTGTACCAATTTATTTCTAATTGCTTTATTAAAAATACAACGTAGATTTCTCATATAAACGCCAACGGAAGCATAAGATTTAATTTTGCCCGATTGAAATAGGAACTTGTCTATTCCGATGATGGTACCCCCTCATTCCGATCCATGGTACCCCCCCTTAGAGGAACCAATAAGTGAAAGAGCTTTTTGTGTTTTGTGAAGATATAATTTTCGTTTTTATTTCTACTGTTTTTTCTTTCTTCTGGATT